>NZ_JBGUES010000007.1:0-37853 GCF_041821165.1 Poseidonibacter sp.
CTATAAAAGTATTAGAGTTGTTAAAAAAACACAAAATTAAAGCTACTATTCATGTAGGTCCTTCTTTTCAAGATACTGAAAAACTGCAGGAACTTATTTGTAGTGATTATGAAGTTATCAATTTTGTTCCATCAATGATTGAAGAGTTTTTTAAATATGATCTTGCTATCACAGGTGGTGGAGTAACACCATTTGAAGCAAATGCTGCAGGTCTTGTTTGTCTTATTATTGCAAATGAATTATTTGAAATTCAAAATGGAGAATACTTAGATAGTATAGGTGCATCAAAGTTTCTAGGATATTACAAAGATATCGATGAACGTTTATTTTCAAACTTAAATAGCTTAGATATTGTAACGATGAGTAAAAATGGAATAAACCAACTTAATACTATGGGAGCTGAAAAAATATACAAGGAGATTATGAAAAATGAATAAAACAGTAGTTATACATCAACCCGATTTTTTATCATATATAGGCTTTTTTCACCGCTTATTATATGCTGATTTATATATTGTACTTGATGATGTCCAATTTGTAAAAGGTACAAGTCAAAGTTGGATGAATAGGGATAAGATAAAAACACAAAATGGGGATAAATGGCTTACTGTTACTATTCAAAAATCACCTACTGGTACAAAAATTAATGATATTTTACTCAATGATACTATTGACTGGAAAAAACAGAATCTAGACCTTATTAAACAAAACTATAGAAAATCTGAATATTTCAAAGAGATTTTTCCTTATCTGGAGGAACTTTATTCTATTGAATGTAAAAACTTATCTGAATTTAATATGGCTTCTATACAGATGCTTATAAAATTATTTGATATAAATATTGCAATAAAATATTCTTCTGATTTAAAAACTACTAAGACTAAAAGTGAAAGATTAGTTGAAATTTTAACACAAGTAGAGGCTAGTCATTATTTATCTGGAGTGGGGGCAAAGGATTATCATGATAATAAGCCATTTGATGATGCCAATATTGAAGTAATATGGCAAGATTTTAATCATCCAGTATATCCACAATTGCACGGAGAATTTATGCCGTACTTAAGTAGTATTGATTTGCTTTTTAATTGTGGTATTGAAAAATCAAGAAAAATATTAAGGGGTATATAGATGAATATATTAGCAATAGGGGCACATTTTGATGATATAGAGTTAGGTTGTGGCGGTACATTAGCAAAACATGTGGCAAATGGTGATACTGTATATGCTTATGTAGCTACAAGATCTGGATTTACAAATCACCAAAATATTGAGATTAGATCAGATGCTAAAGCTACACTTGAAGGTGAAAATGCCATGAAGGTATTAGGTGTAAAACTTATAAAAGGTAGTTTTAAAACTTTACAAGTTGAATTTACTGATGATTTAAATCTTGAAATACTTAAAATTGTAGAAGAAAAGAAAATTGATACTGTTTATTCTCATTGGATGGGTGATATACACCATGATCATCAAGCAGTAGCTAGAGCATCTTTACATAGCTGTAGACATGTTCCTAGACAACTATTGTACCGAAGTAACTGGTACCATTCAAATTTAGATTTTAAAGGTAATTTTTATGTTGATATTTCAAATTTCTGGAAATTAAAAGAAAAAGCAATTCAAGCTCATGAGTCCGAAATGGAAAGAACAGGGAGTAAATGGATTGAGTTTTTTAAAAATGAAGCAAAAAATGCTGGACAAAGAACTGGTGTCGATAAAGCTGAAATTTTTGAAGTTGTTAAATGGTTAGACTAAACTATATTTACTATTCTATATGTTGAAATGATATAAGTAATGAAAAATAAACTTTTAAAAAATTCTATAATATATATTTTAGGTGATACATTAAATAAAGCTACATTATTTCTATTGTTACCAATTTTAACACGATATTTAACACCAGAAGATTATGGTCTCATCTCTATATTTACAGTGAGTATCTCTGTATTCGCAATATTTACTGGATTAAATATTCAAGGGGCTATAAATGTTAATTATTTTAAGTTAACTAAAGAAGAACTTCAAGTATATATTGGTAATTGTATAGTATTACTCCATATATCTACATTGTTTGTTTTTATCATTATCGGATTGTTTCATTCTTTTATTTTGGAAAACTTATCTTTAACTATAGAATGGTTGTTTGTTGCTGTATTATTAGCTTATGGACAATTTTTAACTACAATAAATCTTATCTTATGGATTGTAGAACAAAGACCAAAAGAATATAGTATTTACCAAATACTTCAAACAGTAATTATCACTGCTTTAACACTTTTTTTTGTAATTGTTTATGATATGAAATGGGAAGGTCAGTTTTTAGCAATTACCTTAGGTACATTGTTCTTTTCTATAGTAAGTTTTATTTTTATTGTTAAAAGAGGATATTTACGTTTTACTATAAATAAAGCGTATATTGTAGATGCTTTAAAATTTGGGATCCCTTTAATCCCACATGCCTTATCCGGAGTAATGAAAACAGGTGCAGATCGAATTATTATTATGAGTATTTTAGGTTCTGTAGCTACTGGAATCTATACAGTTGGATTTCAAGTAGGGATGGTCATTGGAGTTTTAGTAGCAGCATTTAATAAAGCATGGGCGCCATATTTATTCAGAGTTTTATCAAATTCTCCAACGATAAAGGATAAAGTAAAAATAGTAAAATTTAGTTACTTATATTTTGTGGGTATATTGATTTTTGCATTTTTATTTTCTTATATAAGTACTTTATTGATTCCTATTATTTTAGGGGAAAGTTTTGTAAGTTCATCGGAATTGATTATATATTTCGCAATTGCATTTGCTTTTGATGGTATGTATTATATGGTTACTAATTATTTGTTTTTTATTAAAAAAACGGATGTTTTAGCGTATGTAACATTTGGTGTATCTATAATTCATCTGTTTTTATTAGTATACTTAATTAAGTTAAATGGATTACTAGGTGCAGCACAGGCTGGAGTTATAAGTTATGCGATTACTTTTTTTCTAGTGTGGTATCTTGCAAATAAGTATTATCCAATGCCTTGGTTACAAGTAATCAGTTTAAAGGAAAATAATAAATGAAAAACTATATTGTATTTGATGATGGTGAAATAGTATTAGTCAACGATTTTAATAAAGTATTTCCAATGACAATGGTAAAAAATGATACATATAGAATAGAGATTTGCGGACATATTATAGAAAAATATTATAAATTGGAACCAAATAGTTTGGAGTGGAAGATATTTATCAATATATTATCTTTGCGATCAATTAAAATTGAAATTATTACCGCGTTAGTTTTACTGTCTAAAACAAAAAAAATTCGTATAATAAATACTGACTTTATTGATAATAGTTTCAGTAAATTGTTTGACTATGATATTGAAATAATAAATGAAAATTTTAAGATTTCTTATATAGATAAAGCACAATTTAGAAATGCTGTTATTAAATTCTTTATAAATAATTTTTTTAGACTTTTTATAAATAAGAAGATCCCAAAAACTTCTTCTGTTATACGAGCATGGACGGAGCATGATCTTCATTTACATAAAGAGGTAGTAGATCATTCTTCAATATTTATTTATCCTTTTGGAATCAATCTACGTAGAAGTATACATTTTATAAAAAGATGTTATAAAGAAAATAGTAACGTTACATTTATGGGAGTTCCTTACTCTTTTATAAAACTATTGAAGATTTTTTTAAGTACAAAGAAGCAAAAAGATCTGTCATTGTTAGAGTATGAAGTATCAGCTATGAAAAAGCATAGTAAAGAATTTTTAGGTTTCAATACAATTTATACTTCAGATGAATTTCTTCCTGCCGTACCTGCTTTGTATAATGAACTCATAAAAGAAAATAAACATGTACATAATGTTGCCCATGGGATGGGAATGTTGAATCCGTACAATATATATACTAAATTTCAAGTTATCAATGAGATACAAAAAAATTTTTATGAACAATATGACAAAAAAATTGAATATAGTACATATATGAAAGATTTTTATACTGAAAGAAAAGAAAAGAGTGAACTTCAAAATGCTTATGTCTTTATTCATCAAAATCTCGCTACGTATGGTTTACTATACGAATCACAACTTCAAAATCAGATTTTATCCCTTTTTAATACTGTAGATACAAATAATGTTTTTATAAAGTTTCATCCTAATTGTCTTAAAGAAGAAAAAGATACTCTTTTATCAAAATATAATAATATTAAAGAAATTAAAGAATTTAATACGAATAGAAATAATTATAGATTTTTTGCAACATGTTCAAGTGCATATTATGATTTTAGAAAATTTGGAAAGTTTATCTTTATAGAAGATGATTTATTTAATCCATTAAATTTTTTTACAAATATTACTATTTTACATATAAATCAATTAAAAAATTATTTAATAAACAATAAAGGAATCTAATAGAATATGAATCTAGTTTTTTCATCAAAAGTACTTATATTATTAATAGTCTGGAGTTCTTTTTTTTCTTTTCTATATATGAATATTTATGCATTTATAATATTTTTGTTGAGTTCTTTTTTTCTTATAATTAAAGAAAATAAATATCTTTTATATGTCCTTGGAAAGTATAAATTTTCTCTTTATTATTTATTTATTTATCTAATTGTATTTTCCTTACCTTTTATTATTATTAATAATTATTCAACAGCCGTGTACTTTTTATTGACAATATGGTCAATAGTTCTTTCTATTGTTTTTTTAAAAGATATAAATTTAGAATATTTCTATTTTGCAATAAAATACTTGTTTTTTACTTTTACTGGAATAACTTTACTTTACATTTATAGTACAGTAGGTATGTATGAAGACGCTTATAGGCTCGATTATATGATAGATGGCAAAGTGAGTGGAAATGGTGTAACCTCTTTTTTAAATATTCTTTTAGGTATGTATACAGCATTAAGAATGAAACTAAAAAATAAAAGTTCTATTCTACTTACTTTACTTTCTTTATATATTGTGATTGAAGGGTACGGCAGAGGTTCGATACTTTTTGTTCTGATACTGTTGATTATCAATTTAGTTTTTCTTTTTTATAGTGTAAATAGAAAATGGAAATTGTTTTATATAGTACTTTTATGTTTTGTAATTATTATGTTCAGTCCTTATATATATGATTTTCTTATGTCCACAAAACTTTCTCAAGGTATTCAAAATCCGAGAATTTATATTGCACAAGAGTATATATCAAAATTGCATGCATGGAATTTATTTTTTGGTGTTTCTTATGAAAATACTGTAATTGCAACATTATACGATAATAATCCACATATATCCTATATCCGTACACATCATATTTTTGGATTGTTTTACTTATTGGGTTTATTATATGTAGTATTAAAACAAACATTTTATGTAGTTTTTAATAGAAGCTTGATAAATTGGATAATATTATTGATTATTTATAATATATTGATGAGAGCAGTGAGTGAGCCTTTGTTGTTTCCTTCATTATTTGATTCTTTCTTTCTTGTAATATTATTCTCAATAACTAAAAAAAGTACAAAGGAAAATAGATGAATTTAAGTTATATTTGGTCAAAAGTTTTAAAAAAAATACGATTAAGCGCATTGAAAGATTGTGATATACATAAACTTTCGAAAATTGAATCTGGCTGTAATATGGTAAATGTTCAGATGGATAAACACAGTTTTTGTGGTTATAACTGTGAGATGATAAATGTGAAAATTGGTTCTTTTTCTTCGATTGCAAATGGCGTTATAATTGGTGGAGAGATGCATCCTATTGATTGGGTTTCTACTTCACCAGTTTTTTATGAAGGCAAAGATAGTATTCATACTAAATATTCAGAGCATAAAAGAGAAAAAAGTTTAATAACAACTGTAGGTCATGATGTTTGGATAGGACAAAATTGTTTAATCAAACAAGGTGTGAAAATTGGTAATGGCGCAGTTATAGGGATGGGAAGCGTTGTCACAAAAGACGTCTTACCTTATTCAGTTGTAGCAGGGAATCCATCAAAATTAATTAAAATGAGATATAATGCTGAAATAATTACTAACTTAGAAAAATTAGAATGGTGGACATTCGGTGATGAAGAATTAATTAGTTACGCAAAATATGTTAAAGAACCAACAATGTTTATAAATGAAATAAAAAATAGGAGAGCTAAAAATGAAAGATAATGAATATCAAATTTGTACATCTTGTATAATGGATACATCTGATCCTCATATAAATTTTGATGAAAACGGAGAATGTGATTATTGTCAGAATTTTAAAACTAATATCTTACCAGAATGGCAATATGGTGCGAATAGAACTGATGAATTAATGGCAATTTCAGAAAAGATTAAAAAAGATGGTGAGGGTAGAGATTTTGACTGTATTATAGGACTAAGTGGTGGACTAGATAGCTCATATACTGCGCATATTGCTAAAAATGTCATGGGTTTGAGACCATTACTTCTTCATGTTGATGCAGGTTGGAATACGGATCAAGCTGTAGAAAATATAGAAAAATTAGTAGATGGTCTTGGTCTTGATTTATATACCGAAGTGATTAACTGGGAAGAGATGAAAGATTTACAACTATCATTTTTAAAATCACAAATATCAGATCAAGATCTACCACAAGATATTTCATTCTTTTCTGCGTTGTATAAATTTGCACGTAAATATAAAATTAAGTATGTTGTTACAGGAGGGAATTATTCAACTGAGTGTTGTCGAGAACCTGAAGAATGGGGTGGATTTCCTGGAATTGATAAAACTTTAATTAAAGATATTCATTCAAAGTTTGGTAAAAATCCACTAAGTAGTTTTCCAATTGTTGATATTTTAAAATATAAAATTCTGTATAAATATATATATAAAATGAATGTTTTCAAACCGCTTGATTATGTTGATTTTAAAAAGAAAGATGCCGAAGATACTCTTAATAGTTTGTATGGTTGGAAAAAATTTAAGCATAAACATCATGAATCAAGATTTACTCGATTTTATGAAGACTATTGGTTACCGAAAAAGTTTGGATATGAAAAAAGAAGGGCACATTTTTCTAGTTTAGTAATGACAGGTCAAATGACCAAAGAGGATGCTTTATTGCGAATATCTAGTCCTGAGATGAGTGAAGATTTTTTAAATAAAGAGTTTGAATATGTTGCAAATAAATTAGATATCAGTACAAAGGAATTAACTGCAATCTTTGAAGGTAAGAATAAAACCTTTAAAGACTATAAAAATAAAAGATTTTTGATAGGAATTGGTGCTAATATTATGATGTTATTAGGTTTAGAGAAAAGGTTATTTCGATGATTGGAATAATAGACTATGGAGTAGGAAATATTAAAGCTTTTTCAAATATATATAAAAATTTGAATATGTCATATAGAATTTTAAAAAATAGTAATGATTTTGAAAATATAACAAAACTTATTCTACCTGGAGTTGGTTCTTTTGACCATGCAATGATTAGTTTACAAAATTCGGGAATGAGAGAAAAACTAGATGAACTTGTTTTAGAAAAAAAAATACCAGTTATTGGTATTTGTGTAGGGATGCAAATGCTTGCAAATAGTAGTGAAGAGGGTGTTTTACCAGGATTAGGTTGGATTGATGCTACAGTAAAAAAGTTTGATAAAACTAAAATAAAGAATTGTCCTTTACCACATATGGGTTGGAATACAGTTAATATTGAAAAGAAAAATAGAATATTTGATTCCATTGAGGATAATCCTAGATATTATTTTTTGCATTCATTTTATTTTCAGTGTGAAAATCTAACGGATGTATTAGCATCTTCAATATATGGAGATAAATTTGAATCCATAGTGAATCATGAAAATATTTATGGAATACAATGTCATCCTGAAAAAAGCCATCATAATGGTATTCAGATTCTTAAAAATTTTGGAAAAATATAATGTTGACTCCTAGAATTATTCCTTGTCTTTTAGTACATAAAAAAGGATTAGTAAAAACAACTAAGTTTAAAGATAGTAAATATGTTGGTGACCCAATTAATGCAGTAAAAATATTTAATGAAAAAGAAGCAGATGAATTAATAGTTTTAGATATTGATGCTACAGTTGAAAATAGAGAGCCAGATTATAAAATGATAGAAAATTTAGCTTCTGAATGTAGAATGCCTTTGTGTTATGGAGGAGGTATTAAAACAATAGAGCAAGCAACAAAAATATTTAATCTTGGTGTTGAAAAGATTGCACTTAGTTCTTCAGTAATAGAAAATTTGGAATTAATAACAAGTATTGCAAAAGAAGTTGGAAGTCAAAGTGTTGTGGTTGTAATAGATGTTAAAAAAAGAATACTTGGTGGGTATGATATATTTACACATAATGGTACAAAAAAAATTAAAGTAAATTTAGAAAAACTTATCAATGAACTACAATTAGCAGGTGTTGGTGAAATTGTTATTAACTCTATCGATAATGATGGAATAATGAAAGGATATGATTTAGGTCTAATAAAAAGAATTAAGCCATTAATTGATGTCCCTATGACTGTTCTTGGTGGTGCAGGATCTCTATCTGATATTAAAGTATTAATAGATAATTTTGGTATTATTGGTTGTGCTGCTGGAAGTTTATTTGTTTTTAAAGGTAAATACAGAGCAGTTTTAATTAACTATCCAAAAAGAGATGAAAAAGAAGAACTACATAAAAATTGCAAAATAGAGGTACAAAATGTTTAAAAATAAAACGCTACTAATCACAGGTGGAACAGGATCATTTGGAAATGCTGTTCTTAGAAGATTTTTAGATACTGATATAAAAGAGATACGAATTTTTTCAAGAGATGAAAAAAAGCAAGATGATATGAGAAAAGAGTATAATAATTCAAAATTAAAGTTTTATTTGGGTGATGTACGAGATATAAATTCTATAGTAGATGCAATGCGTGGTGTTGATTTTGTTTTTCATGCAGCAGCTTTAAAACAAGTACCTTCGTGTGAGTTTTATCCTATGCAAGCTGTTCAAACAAATGTAATTGGCACAGAAAATGTACTTAATGTTGCAATAGATGCAAATGTAAAAAAAGTGATTGTATTAAGTACTGACAAAGCAGTATACCCTATAAATGCAATGGGTGTAAGTAAAGCTATGATGGAAAGAGTTGCCGTTGCAAAAAGTAGAAATATAGATAATACAATGATTGCTTGTACTAGATATGGTAATGTAATGGCTAGCCGTGGTTCAGTTATTCCATTATTTATAGATCAAATTAAAAATAATAAAGATATCACAATCACAGATCCTGCTATGACGAGATTTATGATGAGTCTTGATCAAGCAGTAGAGTTAGTGTTATTTGCTTTTGAGAACGGAGAAAATGGAGACATTTTTGTGCAAAAATCACCAGCAGCAACAGTTGATCTTTTAGCTTCAACATTAAGTAAAATGTTTAAAAAACCAAATCATAAGATAGGTATAATAGGAACAAGACATAGTGAAAAATTGTATGAAACACTATTAACAAGAGAAGAGATGGTACATGCTATAGATATGGATGGTTATTATAAGATTCCTGCAGATACGAGAGATTTGAATTATAACAAATTTGTAGAAAATGGAGAGGAAATAGTTACACAAGCAGGTGAATATCACTCTCATAATACTCATAGATTAAATGAAGAAGAGTTAACTCAATTGCTTCTTAATTTGCATGAGATAAAAGATGAATTAAATGAATTTGGTTTAATTTAATATGAAAGTTTTAATTACAGGTTCTAATGGTTTTATTGCTAAAAATCTGATAGTTACTTTATCTAAAATGCCACATATAGAGATTATAAAATATAATAAAAAAAATACACTAGATGAGTTATATTCTATGATAGAGGAATCAGATTTTATCTTTCATTTAGCTGGAGTAAATAGACCTTCAGATATTAAGGAATTTTATGATGGTAATTTTAATTTTACAAAATATATTGTAGAATCATTAGAAAAACTAGATAAAAAAGTTCCAATATTATTTTCTTCTTCAACACAAGTGGGTAATGCTAGTGATTATTCTAAAAGTAAAGAGCAAGCAGAGAATATAATTGAAAACTATTCAATTGATAATAAGGTAAATTGTTTTATATATAGGTTGCCGAATGTTTTTGGTAAATGGTCTAAGCCAAATTACAACTCTGTAATAGCTACTTGGTGTTATAATCTTACTAGAAATATTGAGATTCAAGTCAATAATAAAGATACACAACTAGAATTAGTATATATAGGTGATGTGGTGCATGCTTTTATTGATCATTTGTATTTAAATAATAGTTATAATAGTATTTATTGTAAAATAAATAAAACTTATGTGAAAACATTAGGCGAAATTGAAGAACTAATGTACAAGATTAAAAATAGTAGAGATACATTATTGATTCCAAATATTGCTAGCGGATTTGAACGGGTTTTAAATGCTACATATTTAAGCTTTTTACCCAAAGATAAATTTTCATATAAATTAAATGGACATGAAGATAATCGGGGTACATTTTACGAAATATTAAAAACTATAGATAGTGGACAATTGAGTATTTCAACAACAAAACCAGGTATTACAAGAGGGAATCATTATCATAATACTAAAAATGAAAAGTTTTTGGTTATTAAAGGAAAAGCATTAATTGAGTTACGTGATATATTTGCGGATGAAATTGTACAGTATAATGTAAGTGCTGATAATTTAGAAATAGTTGAAATGATACCTGGGTACACTCATAATATTACAAATACAGGTGATGATGAAATGATTTTACTAATATGGGCAAATGAAAACTATGATGAAAAAGCTCCAGATACAAATTTTCTAAAGGTATAAAAATGATAAATAGATTAAAAGTAATGACAATTGTAGGTACAAGACCAGAAATAATACGACTTTCTGCTGTGATTGATAAGTTAGAAAATTCAAATGCTATTAAACATATACTTGTCCATACAGGCCAAAATTATGATTATGAATTAAATGAAGTTTTTTTTAATGATTTTAATTTAAGAAAGCCAGATTATTTTTTAGATGCAGCTGGAGAAGGTCCTACTGAAACAATTGGTAAGATATTAATTGCGATAGATCCTATAATGGAAAAAGAAGCTCCAGATGCCGTTTTAATTTTAGGAGATACTAATAGTTGTTTATGTGCAATTCCTGCTAAAAAAAGACATATTCCTATTTTTCATATGGAAGCAGGAAATAGATGTTTTGATCAACGAGTACCTGAAGAAACAAACAGAAAAATAGTAGATCATACTTCTGATATAAATCTTACATATAGTGATATTGCACGAGAATATTTATTAAAAGAAGGATTACCTGCTGATAGGATTATAAAAACTGGTTCCCCTATGTATGAAGTAATTACAAATAAATTAGAGGATATAAAGAGTTCAACTATATTAGATGAATTACAGTTAGAAAAAGGTAAATATTTTGTAATCTCTGCACATAGAGAAGAAAATATAAGTAGTGATAAAAACTTTTTAGATTTGGTTAATACTATAAATACAATAGCTGATATTTATAATCTTCCAATTATTATATCAACACATCCTCGTACAAGAAATAAAATTGAACAACTTAATATTACGTTTAATGAATTGGTTTCACTTATGAAACCAATGGGCTTTAATGATTATGTGAAGTTACAAAAAGATTCAAAAGCAGTATTAAGTGATAGTGGAACTATTAGTGAAGAATCTTCTGTATTACAATTTAAGGCTTTAAATATACGAGAAGCACATGAGCGACCAGAAGCTATGGAAGAAGCAAGTGTTATGATGGTGGGATTAAAAAAAGAAAGGATACTCCAAGGGCTTGAAATATTAACTACACAAAAAGAAATTACTTTGAGAAATGTTGCTGATTATAGTATGCCTAATGTTTCAGAAAAAGTTTTACGAATAATTTTATCTTATACAGATTATGTGAACAAAACGGTATGGAAGAAAATTGGATAAACAAATTATAATTATAAGTGAATATTTTTATCCAAATGAAAGAACAGATGCTTTTTTGTTAACTGAGATTAGTAAAAGATTAGCAACTACTAACAAGAATGTTAAAATAGTTTGTACTTCACAATTAAATGGAAATACAGAATTATCAAGTCTTGAAGATAAAGTCATTCGTTTAAAAGAGAGTAGATTAAATAGTAATAATCTGATAATGCGTATTTTAAAATTTCTTAATTTAACCACAAAGCTTAGTTTAAAAGCATTTTCATTAATTAAAAAGCATGATAGAGTTCTTATAACAACTAATCCTGCTTTTTTACTTCCAATAATATCGTTATTTAGAAAATTTATAAATTTCGAATATACGATATTGGTATATGATGTTTTTCCTGAAAATCTTGTTTCTGCAAATATAATTTCTAAAAAAAACTTTTTTTATAAAATTATTAAAAAGATATTTGATTGGTCGTATTCTCAGTCAGATAGATTAATTGTAATAGGCAGAGATATGCAGGATGTAATGTCTCAGAAAATCAGTACAAAAACAAGAATTTTTTTAATTCAAAATTGGTGTAATTATGAAAATATTAGCTATGAAGCAAAAAATAAAAATAAAATCCTTCTAAAATTAGGGATAGAAACAAAAAAAGTATTTTTATTTGCAGGAAACCTTGGTAGAGTTCAAGGAATTACAACATTATTAGAAGCATCAAATCTTGTTAAGAATAAAGATTTTATATTACTTTTTATTGGTGAGGGAGCATGTAAAAATGAGATAATAAGTTTTATTGACAGTAATAAAAATGGCAAAGTAGTTTATGGTGGGTCATATCCTCTTTCCGAGCAAAATGATTTTTTAAATGCTTGTGATGTATCAATTATTTCATTAAATAAATCAATGTATGGATTGGGTGTTCCAAGTAAGTCATATACGAATATGGCAGCTCAAAAACCTTTATTATATATTGGAGATGAACAATCTGAAATTGCGCAAGTGATAAATGAATTTAATATTGGATGGTCTGTTGAACCAGGTGATAAAAATAAATTAGCGAGCAAAATTGATGAAATATGTATGAAGTCTGATTTGTATAAAGAAATAGGAAAAAGATCAAGAGATGTAGTTGTAAATTACTTTTCTAAAGATTTAATTCTTAACAAATATTCAAAATTATTTGAGGAAAATATATGATATATATTCTCTTATTTATAATTTCATTTTTGCTTACCTATTTTATAAAAAACTATGCAATTAAAAAATCACTAATAGCAGAAGTAACAGAACGTAGTTCTCATACTGTTCCTACTCCACATGGAGGAGGTATAGCTATATCTATTACATGGTTTATAGGTTTGAGTTATTTATATTTTTCAAATCAAATTGAGTCAAATTTCTTTTATGCACTATTAGTTGGTATTATTATTAGTATTGTTAGTTTTTTTGATGATATATATGAATTGAGTCCAAAATTAAGACTTATATTACAATCTTTTGTATCGATATTTGGACTATATTTTTTAGATGGATTGAATACTATAACTTTAGGTATATTTGACATAAGCTTTTCTATTTTTACAAATATTTTTGCATTTTTTATGATAATTTGGTTTATTAACTTAACTAATTTTATTGATGGTATAAATGGTTATGTGGGAAGTGAATTTGTATTTTTAAGTATATCAGGACTGATACTATTTG
The DNA here is from genome assembly GCF_041821165.1 of Poseidonibacter sp. NCBI lineage: Bacteria > Pseudomonadati > Campylobacterota > Epsilonproteobacteria > Campylobacterales > Arcobacteraceae > Poseidonibacter > Poseidonibacter sp. The sequence continues at coordinate 13,650 of NZ_JBGUES010000007.1, forward strand.
GTGATGCTCATTTTGCTGTATTGGCTGTATCTGTTTTAGGTTTTTTATATTGGAATTGGAACAAAGCGAAGATATTTATGGGAGATGTAGGTAGTACTCTTCTTGGGTATAATATAGCTATTTTTACACTTTATTATGCAAATATAGAGAGTTCAAACTTATGGGTATGGATTACACTATTTGGTCTGTTTTGGTTTGATGCTACTATTACATTAGTTCGAAGAAAGCTAAATGGTGAGAAACTTTCACAAGCTCATAAAAAACATGCCTACCAAAGACTTACTCAATCAGGTTGGAGTCACTTTAAGGTTACAAACTTTTCTATTGGATTAAATATATTGATTTTTGGCTTAGTTTATTTTATATCTAATATTGCTATTAGTTTTTTTGTTTCTTTGGTGTTGCTTTATTTCTCTTATAGATTTGTAGATAATAAGAAGAAGTTTGTATGAAATATACAAGACTAGAGATACCAGAGCTTATACTTTGTGAACCTATGATTCATAAAGATAATAGAGGGTTTGTATATGAGTCTTTTAAAAAAGAATCATTTAATAGTTTTGTAGGATTTGATGTAGAGTTTTGTCAAGACAATCTACTATCTAGTGATTATGGTGTTATACGAGCTCTTCATACAAATACTTTAGAATACTCTCAATCAAAATTAGTATCTGTATTAGATGGTAAGATTTTAGATGTTGCAGTTGATTTTAGAGTAGGCTCTCCTACATATGGAAAATCTATTTCTTTAGAACTAAGCAGTCAAAATCACAAACAGCTATTTATTCCAAGAGGTTTTTTGCATGGTTTTGTAGTATTAAGCCACAAAGCTGTGGTAAATATCAAAATAGATAGATATTTTGCAGCAGGGGAAAGTATTGGGGTTAGATATGATGACTCTTTATTAGGTATTGATTGGAAAATTGATAAAAAAGATTCTATACTTTCAATTGCTGATGAAAACTTGCCTTTATTTAGTGAAGTTACATCTGCTTTTAAGTACAATGAAAATTATTATTAAATATTGGAGTTTATATGTTTTCAGTTGATAAAAGAGCTTTAAATTTTCTAGTGATTATATCACTTACTCTTTTTACATTTTTTTGGACATCGTTTATTTTTCGTATTTCTTTTGATTGGTATAGTGTTGGGGTTATTTTAGTTATTAGGATATTGGCTTCTATATTTATCTTTAGAGATTATTCGCTTTCTTGGTCAAAGGTTAGTCAAAAGACTTTTTTGATTAAGAGTTTTGTTTATATTGTGGCTTTTGGGCTGTATTTGCCTTTTTTATATGGTCATGTTAGATTTGCTTTTTTAGTATCTGAGTTGTTTTTCTATCTATTTAGTATAAACTTTGCTATGTATTTATACTATTTTTTAGTAAATAAAAGCAATTTAGCTAAAACAAAAACTTTGGTGATATATGGTGCTGGAAAAGCAGGTATTAAACTTGAAGAAGAGTTTAAAGATAGTGAATATAAAATCAAGTACTTTATAGATGATGATAAAGTTCTTCATAAAAGAACAATAGATTCTATTAGTATTTTATCAATCAAAAAGCTAAAAAAACTATTAGGGGCAAATAAAGAAAAATATGATCTTTTAATTATCTCAATGCCAAGTGCATCAAAAGATAGAATCAAAGAGATTTACGAAGATACAATACCATTTTTTAAAGAGGTTAGAGTACTACCATCGCTTGAAAATATCTTAGGTGATGAAGACTATAAAAAGCAACTAAAAGATATTACAGTAGAAGATTTACTTGCACGTCATCCAAAAGATTTAGATACAGCAAAGATTGAGTCTTTTATCAAAGATAAAGTAGTCTTAATCACAGGTGCAGGTGGAAGTATAGGTAGTGAGATAAGTAGACAATGTAAAAAGTTTGGTGCAAAACAACTAATACTACTTGACCATAGTGAGTATAATTTATATAGTATTGTAGATGAATTGAACTCTAGTATAGTTGTACCTGTTATGCAAACAGTTAGAAATATAAACTATCTTGAGAGTACATTTGGTAAGTATAAACCTCAGATTGTAATACATGCAGCTGCTTATAAACATGTGCCACTAGTTGAGGATAACATTTTAGAAGGAATATCTAACAATATCATTGGTACAAAAAACTGTATTGATACAGCTATCAAGTATGGTGTAGAAAAGTTTGTACTAATCTCAACAGATAAAGCAGTACGTCCTACAAATGTTATGGGTACTACAAAAAGAATTTGTGAATTATATGCACAAAATGTAGATTCAAAAGATACAGAGATAGTAGCAGTAAGATTTGGAAATGTTCTAGGAAGTAGCGGAAGTGTAATACCAAAGTTTAAATCACAAATAGAACAAGGTAAAAATATCACTGTAACTCATCCTGATATCACAAGATACTTTATGCTTATACCTGAAGCTTGTGAGCTTGTACTTCAAGCAGGTGCTATTGCACAAGGTGGTGAGATATTTATTCTTGATATGGGAGAACCTATTAAAATAGTAGATTTAGCTAAAAAGATGATAGAGTTATCAGGACGTGATGATATTGGTATTGATTATTGTGGATTAAGACCTGGTGAGAAACTATATGAAGAGCTTCTTATAAATGATTCTGATAAAAAAACACAATACGAATCAATAACAGTAGCAAGTCCTACTCATTTTGATATTGATGAGTTAAATGAGAAGATTGAAAAGTTACTTGTAAAAAAAGATAAGATAAAAGTCTTAAAAGAGATAGTTCCAGAGTTTGATCATAAGTTGAATAATTAGAATACACAATAAAAAAAGGTAGAAGTTAAAACTCCTACCTTTTTATATATAGATGTGCTTAGAGCTTACGCTTCTACAGCTACTTCTACAGGAGTACCTTCCCAGATACCATGTTTAGTACAGTAACCATGAGCTACTAAGTTTAATTTTTTTCCGTTTGGAATAATTGTGAAAGTAGTAGTATTATGAGCTTTAACATTTCCTAATGTTCCTGGAACATAAGAAGCTTTTGCTAATAAAACATCTCCGTTAAATAATGAAACAGACTCAATATAGTGATCGAAATCATCTGGATGAGTGTATTCGTTACCCATTTTAACAGTTACTTCAAATGGCTCACCTGCTTTTGCAGTATCATTACAGTGAATGAACGGTGAGTGTCTATCAATTAAATCTTTTTTTGCTTCTCTTTCTACAGTATCAATATCTACATATTTATTAATTTTTGGCATAAATTCTCCTAGTTTTTTTATTAAGATTATTATACTACAATTTTTATTAAATTAAATAGGATATTTTTTATCCTATATGAAAAATTATCCAAAAAAGTAGTAGTAGTGTAAATTTTGGACATATTTGGTATAATCACGAATGAATAAAGAAGATTATTTTATAAAACAGTTTTCAAGTAATAAAGTTATAGGTGATGATGGTGCAGTTATAGGAAAATGGGTATATTCTATGGATGCCTTTTTTGAAAATGTACACTTTAAAAAAGAGTGGCTAAGCTTAGAGCAAATTGCATATAAATCAATGATAATAAATATTTCAGATGCAATTGTAATGAATGCTTATCCTAAATATGCTTTATTAAGTGTAGCTATTCCTAAATCATATACAAATAAAGAGTTAAAACAATTATCAAAAGGTTTTAAAAAAGCAGCATGTGAATTTGATATTGAAATAATTGGTGGAGATACAATAGCAAATGAAAAGTTAGATATATCAGTTACTATTGTTTCAAAAACTAAAAAACCAATATTTAGATCAGGAGTTAAAAAAGATGATTTGATTTGTTTTACTGGTACTTTAGGTTCTAGTAAAAAAGATTTAAATAAGCTTTTTAAAAATAAAAAAATAGATAAAAAATCAAAATTTATCAAACCAATTTTAAATCCAAAGTTTTTTTATGAAGCATCAAAATATATAAGTGCCTCAATGGATATTTCAGATGGATTATTTTTTGAGCTACAAAGATTATCAAAAGCAAGTAAGGTTGGATTTGATTTTTTTGAAAAAATAGATGATGATATTGGTACATCAGGAGAAGAGTATGAAATACTTTTTTCATTTGAAGAAAAGAATAGAAAAAAAATAGAGAAAATAGCAAAAAAACATAATGTTGAGTTAAATATATTTGCCAAAGCAATAGAAGGTAAATATACAACAACTAGCAAAAACCACCATTTTTAAATTAAACAAGGAAAAATATTGAACAACTTACAAAGATATCTAAGTCACTCTAAAATTGATGTAGTATTTAAACAAACAAAGGACGACTTTGTTGTAACAGAAGAACCATTATACGAATTCTCAGGTGAAGGTGAACATCTTATTTTAAAAATAAGAAAAAAAGATTTAGCAACATGGGATGCATTAGAAATAATTGCAAAATTTGTAGGATGTAAAAGTAGAGATATTGGTTATGCAGGTTTAAAAGATAAAAATGCAATGACAATACAATGTATTTCTATTAATAAAAAATATGAAGAGAAATTAAAAAGTTTCAATCATGCAAATATTAAAATTTTAAATACTACTTATCATAATAATAAAATAAAAGTAGGGCATTTAAAAGGTAATAAATTCTTCATTAGACTAAAAAGAGTAAATCTTATTGATTGTAGAAAAATAGAAGAAGCTCTTGGAAAAATTGTAACTTATGGTATGCCTAATTATTTTGGATTCCAAAGATTTGGAATTGAGGGAGATAACTATAAAAAGGGTAAAGCTATTATTGAAGGTACTCTTAAAGAAAAAAGAAGAAATTTAAAACAAATGTATATCAACTCTTATCAAAGTTATCTTTTTAATTCTTGGCTTTCAAAAAGAATTGAAATTTCAAAACTTGTTGATGCTTTTGAACCAAAAGAGATTTGTGAGAGATTAAATTTACCACTTGATGTAGTAAAAAGAATGAAAAAACAAAAACATCCTCTTAAGATTATGACTGGTGATTTATTATCTCATTATCCATTTGGAAAAATATTTACTATTGATGATTTAGAAACAGAATCAGATAAGTTTTTTGATAGAGATAGAGTACCAACTGGACTATTAGCTGGTACAAGAGTTAAAAATTCTGAAGGTCTAGCTTATGAAATAGAAAAAGAGTTTGAAGAGCAAACAGGAGAAGATGGAGCAAGAAGATTTGCTTGGATTTTCCCAACAGAAGTAGAGAGTAATTATAAAGAAGAAAAAAATTGGATGGAATTACAATTTTTCTTACCAAAAGGTTCTTATGCAACTGAACTAATTGCTGAAATAATTCATTAATAATTTTCAAAAAAATTATATAATGATTAAGTAAAAATAAGTTAAACTCTTCATACAAGGTTAGTAAAGGATATATATGAAGTATGAAGAGTTAATTAGTGAACTATGCGACGTGATTAAAGAATCTGAAAATAACGCCGATTTAATATATGAGGATTTAGAATCAATACAACAAACATTATCTGATTCAGATATTTGTACTACAAAAAAAGCTGACATTTCAAATAAAATAGAAAATTCATTAGGTTTACTTCAACATCAAGATTTACATAGACAAAAGATTGAAAGAGTAGTAAATTTCGTATGTGAACATAATAATATAGATAGAGGTAAGTATAATCTTGCTTCAAGTGCTAAAAGTATTGGTTCAGATGATGTTCTTAGTGAAGATGAATTAGAAGAGTTATTAAAATCAATGCAGTCTTAGTTTTTTAGTATTCAAATAAAAGAAGTTTAAACTTCTTTTATTCTTTTTTTATCTACTTTTTACAAGCATCTCTTTTTAAATTATTTAAATTCCCAAATATTCTTAATGCATTAGTTTCAACTTCTTTAGCTTTTTTATTTAAAGTAACATTATCTTCTTTATTTGCATTTGCGATAACTAAAGATTGTAGCTCGTTATGGAACTTATTTGTAAATTCATTAATCGCTTCAACAGTTTGCATCTCAACTTTTTTACCAGAACTAACATGATTTTTTAACCACTCTTCTAAGTGAGTATTCTTTTTAATAGACCATGATTTATATGTTCCTAATTGTGAATATACTTCATCTTTTGTATTTAAAATACCAACTTTTAATTCTGCTGTATCATAAACTAAATCAACATCACAAACTTTTTCTAAAGTATCTTCTATAAATGAAGCTCTTGAAGCTGCTGTTACAAGTGAATTTGACATAGCAGAAATATTATTTGCCATATTAGAAATTTCATCTGAAACTTGTGCATTTTTTTGTGTTGCTTGGTCTAAGGTATTTACAGCATCATTTATTTGGATAATACCTCTTTCTTGTTCTTTAGATGCATTTGCAACTTCTTCAATTGTAATAATAGTATTAGAAATATTTTGATTTAATTGTTTATAACCTTCAATCATATTTCCAGATATTTCTTTACCTTGCTTAGTTTTTGATGTTGCAGATTCAACAATATTTTTAATCTCTTTAGCTGCATCTGCTGATCTATTTGCAAGATTTCTTACCTCTTGTGCAACAACAGCGAAGCCTTTTCCAGCTTCACCTGCTGTTGCTGCTTCAACAGCTGCATTTAATGATAAAATATTTGTTTGGAAAGCAATTTGATCAATAACTTCAATCGCTTCATTAATTGATGTAACTTGTTTATTTATCTCATCCATTGAAGCAGCAGTTTTATTTGCTAGATCTTGTCCAACTTGAGCAGAAGATGTAACGCTATTAGCTAATTGTGACATTCTTACAGATGATTGTGTATTTGATTGAATATTAGCTGTTATTTGCTCTAGTGCTGCTGCTGTTTCTTCTAAAGATGCTGCTTGTTGATTTGAAGATACAGATAATTGATTTGAAGCAGTTGATAAAATTTTTGTATTTTCATTTAAGCTATCACCTGTATTCATAATCATTGCTAAAATTTCAGATGTATTATTTCCAACTAATTTTATACCAGCTGTAACAGAACCTAAATCACCATAGATACCATTATCATCAATTTTATAATCAAATTTTGATTCAGAATAGTTTCTTAGTGTTTCATTGATTCTATCAACTGTATCTTTTGTATGTTTAATCATTTCATTTAATTTATTTTTTAAATCTTCAACATGAGGATTTGAAGCAGTTTGATTTACTTGATATACAAAGAATCCATTACTTGCTTTTTCTAATACATCACTAGCTTCTTCAATTACTAATTCATCTTTTTTAAGACCATCTCTAACTTTTTTCATATATGAATTAAATAATTGTGCTACTTCACCAATTTCATCTTTTGATTTAACTTCTAATGTAATATTTGGGTCATTTGAAGTTAATAAGTTCTCAAAACCTTTCTTTAAACTTTCAATAGGATTTGTTGCTCTTTTAACGATTAAAAATACTAATCCAATTGTAATCCAACCAAGAACTGTTGAAATAACTAGAATATCAACGATAAGTTCAGCTATTTGACTATCTGATTCTTCAAGTGAGAAAGTTAAGTCCATAACACCAATAACATCACCTTCTGCTTGATTTGCATGACACATTAAACACTCTTGTGCTGCAATCATAGGCTTTATCATTCTTAGGTTATGACCATTTTCATCTTCTGTTTCTAAAAGTTTTGGTTCTTTTGTATTAAAAGTTTCAATAATATCAGGATCTTGAGTAAATGGTGAACCTGATGAATACATATCTATTAAAGGTTTACTTTTTGCAACTGTAAGTTTTTGCACACCTTTTATATGGCTAGCTTCTTCTTCGGCTTTTTTAATTTGAGCAGGATCACCCGTATTCATAGCATTTCTAAGACTTTGGAACATTGCTGTATTTAGCATTTCTAAGTTTTCTTTTGTTTTTATAAGAGAATCATTTGAAACTTTCTCTGTAATAAAAAAGGAAACGGTAATACTTCCAAGCGTCATAAGGATAAACAATGAAAATATTATCTTATTGCTTATCTTTTTTGTTATTAATTCTAACATGATCCTACCTTTTATCTTTAAGTCAAATTATTATATAATGAATTTAGTTTATTGAATATTAAATTAGCTAAATTTTTTTAAATTAAGAGAAGTATATGATAGTAGGCCTTATCGGTAAAGTAATAAAAAAAGAGCCAACATTATTAAATATTAATGTGAATGGCATTATTTATCAAGTTTTTGTTTCAATTAATTGTAGTTCAAAAATTATTAATGATGAAATACAATTAGAAATCACACAAATTATTAGAGAAGACTCTCAATCCTTATATGGATTTTTAGATCCAAATGAAAAAAAACTTTTTGATACAGTTATAAAAATAAATGGAGTAGGGCCAAAAGTTGCACTTGCAATTTGTTCTACATTCACTCCTTCGTCTTTTTCTCAAATAGTAAATGACAATGATGTCTCAATGTTAAAAAGAGTTCCAGGAATTGGTCCAAAAGGTGCAAGTAGATTATTAGTTGAATTATCTGGATTTATAGTAGATTCAAATGAATCAAGTGAAGAAAATTCATCTTTATCAGCATCATTTGAATCTGCTCTTGCATTAGAATCTTTAGGATTCAAAAAAGATGTTGTTTCAAAAGTATTAAAAACTTGTGTATCAACAAATACTAGTGATCTTGTAAAAGAAGCACTAAAAAAATTACAAAAATAGAAATCAAGGGAAATTAATGAAAGTAGTTATAGTTTTTGGTGGGGTAAGTTTCGAGCATGAAATTTCAATTGTAAGTTCAATTGCAATGAAAGATGTTTTAAATCATGAATTAACATATATATTTTTAGATGAAAATAGAGATTTTTATCATATCCCTACAAATATAATAAAATCTAAACTATTTAGTTCAGGTGAATACAAACAATTTGATAAGGTAACTATTGTTAAAAATGGTTTTGTTAAAAAAGGTGGATTCCTTTCAAAAGAAAAAACTATTGATTTTGATGTTGTTTTAAATCTTTCTCATGGTGGTGATGGTGAAGATGGTATTTTATCTTCTGTTTTAGAATTTTATAATATCCCTTTTATTGCACCAAGAACTGAAGCTTGTGTAGTTAGTTCTAATAAGTTTTTAACAAAAGGTTATGCATCTTCTGTAAATGTTAAAACTATTGATTATAAATACTATACAAAGGGTGATAAGGTTGTAGTTGATTCTTTCCCTGTGATTGTAAAACCTGTAAAATTAGGTTCTTCAATTGGAGTATCAATAGTAAAAACTCAAGAAGAATTAGAATACTCATTAGATGTTGCATATGAGTTTGATAATGCAATTATTATTGAGCCATTTATTTCAGGTGTTAAAGAGTATAACCTTGCAGGAACAAAAGTAAATGGAGAGTTTAATTTTTCAATTATTGAAGAACCACAAAAAGCAGAATTTTTAGATTTTGATAAAAAATATCTAGACTTTTCAAGAACATCAAAAGCAAAAGAAGTTGATTTAGGTGAAGAGTTAAATAATAAAGTAAAAGAATCTTTTGAAAGAATTTATAATAATTTATTTGAAGGTTCAATTATTAGATGTGACTTTTTTGTAGTTGATAATGAAGTTTATTTAAATGAAATTAATTCAATTCCAGGTTCAATGGCAAACTATTTATTCACAGATTTTAATACTTTATTTACAAGCGTTGCAAATAATTTACCAAAGAAAAAACAAATACCAGTTACTTATGAATATGTAAATAAAATTCATGCAGCCAAAGGGAAATAATTTTGGCTTCAAAAAGTTTAACTGTTGATAATAAGTCATTTGACATCTCTTATGAAATTGTAAATCCATCATGTACAAAAGATATAATCTTTTTGCATGGTTGGGGTTCAAATAAAGAGATTATGAAAAATGTTTTTTCTCCATTTTTAAAAGATTTTAGACATATTTATATTGACTTGCCAGGTTTTGGTAAAAGTTCAAATGATTATGAACTAGAAACTTTTGATTATGTAAAAATCACAGATGCTTTTTTAAAACTTCTTAACTCTAGTAAAGATGTAATTGCAGGTCACTCTTATGGTGGTAAAGTTGCTACATTATTAAATCCTAAAAATCTTGTTCTTCTTAGTTCAGCTGGAATTTTAGAAGAAAAGTCATTCAATGTTAAAATGAAAATTGCTAGTGCAAAACTTTTTAATGCTCTTGGCTTAAGAAATCTAACAAAAAAGTTTAGAAGTTCAGATGTAAACAGTATGAATGAACAAATGTATGCAACTTTTAAAAATGTTGTAAATGAAGATTTTAGTGAAAACTTTAAAAACTTTAAAAATAATGCATTAATATTTTGGGGGCAAAAAGATACTGCAACATCTTTAGAATCTGGAAAAAAAATAGCCTCTTTAATTGATTCATCAACATTTATATCTTATGATGGTGACCATTACTTCTTTGCTAAAAATGCAAAAGATATTACAAAGAGAATTGAAAATGGAATACTTTAATTTATTTACACATATTTTATTAATTATGAGTTTAGGTTACTACCTAATAACAAACCTGCAGTGGTATAACTACAAACTTGAAAGAGTTATTTTTAAACATCATAAATGGCAATGGCATATTACATATTTTTTAACACCTATTGTATTATTTTATCTAATCCCTAGTTTATATTATTCAATATATTTTTATGTTTTATTTATGACTAGTTTTATTCTGTGGAATAAAAAGCTAGATAGACCTGTTGTATTAACTTCAAGAGTTAAAAGATTTTTAGCAATTTTATTATTTACAACATTTGCTATGTCGGCACTTTGTCTATCAAAACCATCATGTACAAGTACTTTTGTATTTATTCCTTTGATGATTGCTTATATTATTTCAATGCTTCTTGAAAAAGTATTTTTTATATCTTTTAAGCATAAAGGGAAACAAAGAGTTCATAGTATTGTTGGATTAAAGACAATTGCAATTACAGCATCTTATGGTAAAACTTCTATTAAAAATTATTTATACCATGTTCTAAAAAACAAATATAAAACATATAAAACACCAAGATCTGTAAATACTATTGCAGGTATTGTTTTAGATGTAAATAAAGATTTACCACTTGATACTCAAGTTTATATTGCAGAAGCAGGAGCTAGAGAAAAGGGTGATATCGAAGAAATAGCAATGTTCTTAGAACCTCAAATTTGTGTAATAGGAAGTGTTGGGGAACAACATATTGAATACTTTAAAACTTTAGATAATATTATTCATACTAAAATGGAACTATTAAGTTCACCTAGAATGACAAGAGGATTTGTTCATGAATCTGTGCCTATTAATGACTATGACACAATAACAAAATTTCCAAATAACTTACATATTACACAAAGTACTTTAGAAGGAATTTGGTTTGATGTAGAAGTTGATGGTAATATTGAACATTTTTCTGCACCAATTTTAGGTAGTTTTAATGCTATTAATTTAACAGCTGTAATTTTAGTTGCTTATGAACTTGGTATGAAAATTGATGAAATTAAAGTGGCTCTGCAAACTTTACCTCAAGTTGAGCATAGACTTCAAGTAATAAAAGCAGGTGGAAAAGTTATAGTTGATGACTCTTTTAATGGAAATTTAGAAGGTATGTTAGAAGCTGTTAATATTTGTTCAACATATGAAGGTAGAAAAGTTATTATTACTCCTGGTTTAGTTGAATCAACTGATGAAGCAAATATATTATTAGCTAAAGAGATAAATGCCAAATTTGATTATGTTATTTTAACTGGAAGTTTAAATACTCACTTATTAAGTGCAAATATTGATAAAGAAAAAGTATTTATTTTAAAAGATAAATCTCTAATGGAAGCAACACTTGCTGAACAAACAAAAGCAGGGGATTTAATTCTTTTTGCAAATGATGCACCAAACTTTATTTAGGAATTAAAATGGAACACTTATACGCACCTTGGAGATTTGAATATGTTAGTGAAGAGAAAATACAAGGGTGTGTGTTTTGTCATATTTCAAAAAATAAAGATGATGAAAAACAGCAAGTTTTATTCAGTGATGAATTATGTTATGTCGTAATGAATAAATTTCCATACTCTCCTGGTCATATGATGGTAATACCACACTTTCATACTGATAAAATAGAAGATTTACCAGATGATGTATGGTATCAAATGAGTGTAAGAGTAAGACAAGGTGTTAAGCTTTTAAAAGAGCAAATGCAAGCTCAAGGTGTAAATATAGGAATGAACCTAGGAAAAGCAGCAGGAGCAGGGATTGAACAACATGTTCATTACCATATGTTGCCTCGTTGGATAGGTGATACAAACTTTATAACAACTATTGCTAATACTAGAGTTTATCCTGCAAATTTCGATGAAATATTTTTAAAGATAAAATCAAAAGCTAAAGATTACTTTTTATAATAATTAACTTAAAAATATAAGCTAATTAGTTAAATTAATATTACATAAGATATTATAGCGACTATGAAAAACTTACAATTAGAAAATAAAAACATATATTTTACAGGCCGTGGTAATAGAATAGAAAAAGAAGAATTAGAAAAATATTTAATTCAAAAAGGTGCTAATCTAGCTACTTCTTTAAATGAAGCTTCTATTATAATCCAAGGTAAATATACTCCTATACACTTAGAAGAAGAGATATATTTATTATCAAAAAATGGTGTAGATATTATATCAATTGATAATCTTGAAGAGGAGTTTTCTTTAAACCTAGATATTAACTCAATACTTATGGCAATAAAAATATCAAAAGATAATGATAGATTAATTAAGCTATTAGGTAATGACTTTTTTTGTGATGATGTATTTATAAAACTACTAAAACTTTATGATTTTAAAAATGATGATATTTATGATAGTGATGATAATAGAGATGTTTGTACAAAAATAGTAGAGAGATTTTGTTCATTAATTCAAACAAATCATAATATACAATATGCTCCAATAGGGGTTTATTACACTGCATTAGAGGCTACAAACCCAAAACTATTAGAAATCATATACAATATGCCAGAATATAAAATCTCACAAAAAAATGCACAAGAAGACCAACCTATATCTTTAAAAGAAGTAGTTGCTTTAAATCCAAATAGTTCAAAAACTACACATATTCAAATACTAAAAAATTCAAAAGAAAATGAACTAAAATTTTTGGCACTAAATGAATCAATATCTTTAAGTATTGCAAAAAAACTATTTGAAAAAAATATTGAAGAGATAAATATATCTTTAATTAAAGCAATGAATTATGATGATACTTTAATTAGTGAATTTTTAAAAGATAATAGATTAAAAAAAGAGCTTTTAAAAACTATTGTTTTAGATGATGAATTATTTAGAAATTTATTTGTAAATTTAGATGAAGTTAATACTATTTATTTAAGTTCTAATATCTCTTTAGATACAAATATGATAGATAAAATCTTTGAAAAAAATATAGATAATGCTAATATAAATTTACTAAAAAATAAAAACTGTTCTAAAGAAAAAATCAATGATTTTATAAAACAAAATGATAAGATTTATAATATCAGTATTGCTCATAATATCAATTTAGAAGAGTCAATTTATGAGTATTTATTTGAACTAAATGATTATGATGTACATTTGTCTTTAGCAAATAATATAGCATGTAAAAAGAGTGTATTAAGTGAACTTTCATTATTAAACGATAAGTATATAAATGAAGCTTTATGTGCAAATATAAGCACTCCTATTAATATACTTTTACAATATCAATATGATGGTGGATTAAAAAATATTATCTCAAACAATGACTCTTTTAGAGAGTTTACAAGAAAAATGGTAGGTATGTAAAATGAAAGCAGGAGAATTAAAAAAATCACTTATTTCTATGATTGATTCACAAATTCCAGTATTTGTATGGGGAAACCCAGGTGTTGGTAAATCTGCACTAATTAGAGAAATATCAGAAGAAAAATCAATGCAATTTATTGATTTACGATTATCACTTTTAGACCCAACTGATTTAAGAGGAATACCATTTTTTCAAGCTCAAACAAATAAAGCAGTTTGGGCAAAACCAGAGTTTTTACCGGATAGTGATAGTACAGAATTTGGGATACTCTTTTTAGATGAAATTAACTCAGCTCCTCCAACAATTCAAGCAGCTGCTTATCAGTTGATTTTAGATAGAAAAATAGGTGAATATACTCTTCCTATTAACTTCTCCATAATTGCAGCAGGTAACTATGAAAGTGATAGGGGAGTTACTTATCGTATGCCTACACCTTTAGCTAATAGGTTTGTTCACTTAGAATTTGATTTAGATTTTAATGAATGGAAAACATGGGCATATTCTACAAATATTGATAAAAGAATAATCTCTTTTTTATCATATAAACCCCAAAATCTATTTACTTTTGATGCTAAATCAAATAAAAAATCATTTGCAACTCCAAGGTCTTGGTCTTTTGTAAATAATATTTTAAACTCAAATTTAGAACTTACTTTTTTAAAAGATGTAATAAGTGGAGCTATTGGAAAAGATAGTGCTGAAGAGTTTATGAATTTTTGTAATATTATAAATGAACTGCCAAATATCAATGATATTATAAATGCAAGTTCAAAAGAAGTACCGCAAAAAAACTCTGTATTATATGCTTTATGTACTGGGATTGTTTACTCACTAAAAGAAAAATCAAGTGTTGATATAGTAACAAATATTTTAGAATATTCTCTTTTATTACCAAATGAATTTTCTGTTATGTTAATAAGAGATTTACAAAAAGAAAATATTGATATAGAATCATCAACTTTTTGGAAAACATGGGTAGATGCAAATAAGTTTTTAATAGGTTAATTAATGAATGTAATAGAAAATAGAATCTCTAAAGTAAAGTCTTCTTTGATAATAGAACAACCTTATTTTGGTTCTATTGCTTCAACTTTAAAGCCTGAACTTAATGAAGATATAAAAACATTTCAATGCACAAAAAAATCATTTCAATACAATGATGAATATATAAATAGTTTAAATGATGAAGAACTAAAGTTTACACTAACAAATTCAGCAATGCATCAAGCTTTTTCTCATGATAATAGAGCAGATGGTAGAATGCAATGGCTTTGGCTTTTAGCTTGTGATTATGCAATAAATTGTTTATTAGTTAATAATGCCCTAGAAGCACCTGAAGATATAAACTATGATGATAGATTTGATGATATGAGTGCTGAAGCTATTTATTCAACACTAGAAAATGAAATAGATGATGATAAACATACTCCTGAAGATATTTCTCAAATACAATTTCAAGCTCAAGAAGAACATGAAATTGATAGCTTAGATGATGAGATAATTGATTTAAATGAACAGTTATTAAATAAAGCAAAACTTCAAGGTGATTTACCTTTAGGAATTGAAATACTTGTACCAAAAATATTTGAAGGTACGATATCTTGGAGAGATGAATTATATAATGTTATAGAACAATCTATTAAGTTTGATTATAGTTTATTCCCTGCAAATAAAAGATATATAAGTCAAGGAATAGCTTTACCTTCACTTTGTGGTTCAAAAGCAAAACTTGTTGTAGCTATTGATAGTTCTGGCTCAATTAATGGAAAATTATTATCAACTTTTTTATCTGAAGTAGAATCAATTATGGCTTCTTTTGAAAATTATGAAATTGATTTATTAATAGCAGATGCAAAAGTACATGAGCATCATAAACTTTTTGCAGGAGATGAATTATCATACAATATTAAAGGAGGCGGCGGTACAAACTTTGAAAACACCTTTTTATATATTGAAGAAAATATTCATGATGTAACTTTATTACTATACTTCACTGATGGTTTTGGAACTTTTCCAAAAGAAGAATCATACTTTGATACAGTTTGGGTTTTAAGTGATAATATTGAAATACCATTTGGAAGAAAGATACTTTTATAACGAATTTACTAACTATTCCATTGTAATTTTAAATTATATAAGATAGAATAATAAAAATTATTTATCTTAAGGTAGTTAAATGTCTTTTCTTTCAAAAATTGCTCCTAAACGAATCCGTACAAAAATCATTGTTCCTACAATTGTTATTTTAGTTCTAAGTAATCTTCTTTCTACTTTTACTTCTTCATATAAAATGAATGAAATGGCAAAAGAGAGTGCAAAAAAATCGCTTCATCAATTAAGTGATTCAATTTTCTTAAACTTAAGAACAGCAATGAATACAGGAGATTCAGAAGTAATAGCTGATGCAGAAGAAAAGAGTAGAACTAGAATATCAGGATTGCAAAATCTAACTGTTGCAAAATCTGAAAAAATGATTAGCTTATTTAACCCAACTGAGACTTTTACAAGTGATATGAATATTATAAAAGTGTTTGATTCTAAAAAAGAAACACTAATTGAAACAAATGAAAACTCTGAACATAAGTTAAGAATTATTCGTCCAATGATTGCAACTTCTGAGTGTTTGTATTGTCATATAAATCAAGAAAAAGGTGATGTAATTGGGGTTTTAGATTTAACTTTCTCATTAAATGATTCTGATTCTTTAATCAATGACACAATTATAAGTTTAACTATATTATCAATCACAGTTTTATTTTTTATAACAATATTTATGACATGGCTTATTAAACGAGCTACTAAACCAATTGACGCTTTTCAAAATGGTCTAGAATTGTTCTTTAAATATATAAATAAGGAAGAAAAATCAGTAAATCATATAAGTGGTTATACAAATGATGAATTAGGTGCATTAGTTGATTCTGTTAATAAAAACATAGATACCACAGTTAAAGGTGTTAAGTTAGATGAAAATGTAATTAGTGAAGCAAAACACGTTTGTGAGCAAGCTTCATTAGGAATCTATGATGTAAAAATATCTTCTCATGCACATAATCCTGCTATAAATGAACTAAAAGATACAGTAAATGAGTTAATTAGAGCAGTTGGTTATAATATGAATAGAATAGAGAAGGTATTAACTTCATTTGATAATTATGATTATACACAAAGAATTAATTCAAGAGGTAAGACAACTGGAACTATGAAAGATGTATTTGAGAAGATTGATTCTTTAGGAATTACCTTATGTAATTTATCAAAAAACAGTCTACAAAATGGAATAAAACTAAAAGAAGATGCAAAAATTCTAGGAAATTCAGTTGCTAATATAGAAAACTTCTCAAATAACCAATTACAAGCTTTAGAGAAAAGTTCAGCTCAATTATCAGATATCACAAATAATATTAGACTAACAACAAATAATAGTAATGAAATGGCTAGTTATGCAAAAAAAGTAACAGACTCTGTTAGTGTAGGGCAAGAGATGGCTTTAAAAACAGCAAATGAAATGGATGAGATTACTCAACAAGTAAAATCAATAAATGAGGCAATTACAATTATTGATCAAATTGCATTCCAAACAAATATTCTTTCACTTAATGCTGCTGTTGAAGCAGCAACTGCAGGAGAAGCTGGAAAAGGATTTGCTGTTGTTGCACAAGAGGTTCGAAACCTTGCAAATAATAGTGCAAAAGCAGCACGTGAAATAAAATCATTAGTAGAAGCAGCAATATCAAAAACAAATGAAGGAAAAGAAATATCAAATAAAATGATGGATGGCTACTCAATATTAAATGATAATATTACTTCTACTATAAAATTAATCGATAGTGTAACTTCTGCATCTCATGAACAACAAAGAGGTATAGAAGAGATTAATAATGACATTGAGATAATTGCTAGGAATACTCAACAAAACTCACAAATGGCAAAAGAAGCAAGTCAAATTTCAGCAGAAACAAATGAATTAGCACAAATGATTGTTGATGATGCTCAATCAAAGAAGTTTGAATAAATTAAAGTTTAAACTTTATTTGAAAAACTGCACCTGTGTATTCAATATTGTTGTATTTATAAGTTTTATTATAAGCTTCTATAAAAGCATAATGGTGTTTTGTTATGATTTGATGAGTAATACTTAAACCAATTCCTGTACCAATACTTTGGTGTTTCGTAGTAAAGTATGGTTCAAAAATTTTGTCTAAAATCTTAAGAGGAATACCTCCTGCATTGTCTTTTATAGATAAATACAAAGTATTATTTATTTTTTTTGTTTCTATAAATAATAATCTTTCCATATCTTGATTATTCTCTTTTAATGCATCTTTTGAATTATTTATTATATTAATAATAGCTTGAATTAATTGGTTCTCAAAGCCATCGATAATTGCATCATCTTCTAAGTCTTTTATAAGTGTTATATGATTGTTTACAATAGTAGAATTTACAATTGTAAGTGTTTTTTCAATTGTATGTAATATACTTACTTTCTCTTTTGTATTTGTATCTTTTATAAAATTTCTAAAATCATCAATTGTTTTAGATAAATATTTTGTTTGTTTTATAATATTATCCATATCTTCAAATAAAGTTGACATATCCAACTGGTCATATTCACTTTTTACTTTTATACCACTTGAAATTGTTGAAATAACACTAAGAGGTTGTCTCCATTGATGAGCAATATTTCCAATCATTTCACCCATTGATGCAAGTTTTGATTGTGATTCAAGAATTTTACGTTGAGTAATATCTTTAGAAATTCCAATATATCCATATATTTTATTCTCTTTATCTCTTAAAGCTGAAACAGACAATAATACAGGTATTTGATTTCCATCTTTTGTAAGATATGTCCATTCTGATTCATTATCTAAGTTCATATTAGATTTTATTACAAAGGTGTTAAAGCCATCAATAACATCTGTATTTAACTCTATTGAAAGCTCTTTTGATTTTTTTAAAATTTCTGATTTAACATGAAAAAATTCTGGTGTATGAATATCCACAAGCTCTTCAGAGTTATATCCTAATAACTTTTCAACTTCTTTATTAACTTGTTTAATAATTCCATTTTTATCTGTTCTAATCATTAAATAACCAGAGTTGTCAAAAATAGCAGTTTGTAAATCTAATGCCTCAAATAATCTAAGTTCATTCTCTTTTTCATTTGACACATCAAAAAACCAACCAATGATTGATTCTTCTCCATCATATTCTATATTCATATATGAAGCTAATACCCATACAGTATTATTAGAAATATTTAATTTAATTAATTTATTATAGATACTTTTATTATTTTTTAGATTTTTTACTATATCTTTATATACTTTTTTATCATCATAGTAATTTATTGGGTTTTTAAATAAAGCTTTATCTTTATCTATTCCTAATAGTTTTGAATATGCATAATTTGAAAAAATAACTTTTTTTCCATTTTCTGTAGCAATTCTAACAGCAATTGGACTCATTTCTAGTAAATATGTAAGTTTATTTTCATTTGTTTTAAGAATTTGTCTTGATTCTTTAATTGAATATATCATAGAATTTATACTAAGAGAAAGTTCATCTATTTCTTTAGAGTTAGCATTTTTAGCAAGCTGTAGAGGTATTCCATCATGATCTTTATTTTTAATAACTTCAATGATGTCAGAAATTGGTTTTAAAATAAAAAACTTAATACTAATAAATAAAAATAGAATTAATAAAAAAGATATTGCAACAGTATTTATTACACTTTCTTCAATAATTTTCTTTAACTCTTTAGTCATTGTTTTATCAGAGATATAAATACTTACAATACCAATTTTTTCATTATTTATATTTGTAATATCAAAAGAATCAGTATAATAAGAATTTTTAAGTTGTTCATTTTGTATTTTATTAGTGAAATCATAATCAATAATCTTAGTTTTATTATCTTTTATTTTTCCACTTATATAAGATTTTTCACCTATGATTTTTCCCATATTAAAATCTTCAATAACAATAGCAAAAATATCATTACCTTTTATCTCATTTAATATTAGATTTTCATACTCATTTACTGCATAAGAAGATAAAAGTGTTGATATATTATTTTTTAATGAAAGTATAGTCGCTCTTGAGTTTTCTTTCATTTCATTAATAATTTTATTTTTTGTCTGGATATAGCTGTACGTTGCTTGAAAAGACATAACTATTACAACAGTAAAGATGATGATAATTACAAGAGTAGAATAAATAGAAAGTTTTTTATTTTTCATATTGCGATTACTCTTCTAATCCCAATACATTTTTTCTAATTATAGGTAGCTTTTGTTCTATATTTTCTTTTGAAATATCAAGTATTGGCAATTGTATGTTTTTTTGTACTTCTTCTTTATTTAAATACTTATCCATAGTAACTAATGCTTCATGACCCATTAAATAAGGCTGTTGCATTGCTGCTCCTACTAAGATTCCTTTTGGTATTAAATCTAAAAATATAGGTTCAGCATCAAAAGATATTAATAAAATTTCATTACTTTTACCAGCATCTTTTATAGCATTTAAAGCACCTAAATAAACATTTGAACTTTGTAGCCAAACAGCTCTTAAATCTGGAAAATCTAATATCATTTGTTTTGTATAAGTATAAGTTTCTTCTTCTGTCCAAGTAAATTGCTGAACAATAGTTGCACCTTTTATTTTAGCTTCATTAAGTGCTTGCATAAATCCAGCAGTTCTCTCTTGCCCATTTAATCTTTTCTGTGGAATTGCAATAATTCCAACTTTCCCATCTTGATAATTTAATTCATTCATTCTTTTAGCAAGAATTTGACCAAGTTTATAAGCACCATCTTTATTATTTGAAGATATATAAGAAACATACTCTCCACCATCAGTTCCAATATCAGAGATTACAACAGGAATAGAAGCTTTTTTGGCAAGTTTTAAAATAGTAACACAAGCAGAAGAGTTTGTAGGAGATATTACAATACCTGCAACTTTGTTTTTAATTGATTTGATAGTATTTTGTAATT
The DNA here is from genome assembly GCF_041821165.1 of Poseidonibacter sp. NCBI lineage: Bacteria > Pseudomonadati > Campylobacterota > Epsilonproteobacteria > Campylobacterales > Arcobacteraceae > Poseidonibacter > Poseidonibacter sp. The sequence goes on from NZ_JBGUES010000007.1 coordinate 34,375, forward strand.
CAATTTTAGGACTATTTTTAGAATCATAAATTTCTAATTCATAAGCCAATGAATTACTAGCATTAGTAATCCCCTTACTCATAATTTGCCAAAAAGGTATTTGTATATCAGGAACAATATAAACAATTTTTTTAGTAGGTTCATTTGCTTGAATTATTGTAAACAGAGTAAAAAATAAAATTATAAATTTTTTTAAGTACATGAAAATTGCCTTATGTTTTAGGGCTAAAGTTTAACAAAAAATTACTTTATTGTCGATGACATATTCTGTTATTTATTCAAGTTTTTTTTAAATATAAATAAAAATACTTTTATAAAAATAAAAAATACAAATAAAAGACTAAACCCAAGCTGCATTAGATAAAGCAAACTCAGGTATTAAATCAGAAACTGTAAACTCTTACTTTAATTATTCTAATTAATTACTAATAAAAGTAACTCTATATATAATGTATAGACAAACATATATTTATTTACATATAAAATGTGAGTAGGGTATATATAATGATAAGAAAAGAATAAATATTTACTTTAGAAATGTAAGTAAGTATACATTATATATAGGATAAATATGAATACTTACATTTCTAAAGCGTTTCCACAGTTTCGACAACATAATTAAATTTTTTACACTTCTTGTATTAAACTTTAATATAGCTTAAACATATGCCACTAATTGACTTATTATCCTTTTAAAAAGGAAGTAAAAATAGAATATTTTTCCTAGAAAGCCCATAGTACTTGACATTTAATCAATTATAGGTTATAATCCGCGTCCATAAAATGTGGTTAGTGTGCGATTTATCGTATACTGACGAGTTCTTTAAAGGAAAAAAATGGAAAAAATTAGATTAAAGCTTAAAGCTTACGATCACAGAGTTTTAGACAGAAGTGTTGCTTCAATTGTTGAAGCTGTAAAAAGAACTGGTGCTGAGTTGAGAGGTCCTATACCTTTACCAACAAAGATCAGAAGATACACAGTTATCAAAGGTCCTCACGTTAACAAAAGTTCACGAGAGCAATTTGAAATCAGAGTTCATTCAAGAATTATTGATATCATAGCTGCAACTCCAGATACTGTAGATTCATTAATGAAACTTGACTTAGCTCCTGAAGTTGATGTTGAAGTTAGATCTATGGGTCAAGAATAAAAAGAAAGGTAATAAATATGGAATTCATAGTAGAAAAAATCGGTATGAGTAGAACAGTTTCTGTTCCTTCTATTCCTGTTACACTTTTAAAAGTTCTTGATACTAAGGTATGTGAAGTGACTGACGGTGTAGCATTTGTTTCTTATGCATCTGGTAAAAAGATGAATAAAACAATTGAAGGTCAACAAAAAAAGTTTAACTTATCTAAAGAGTTTAACAGATTTGCAACAATGACTGTAGCAAATACTGAAGCTGGTGATTTAGATGTTGCTCCTTTAGCAGAAGCAAAATTATTAAAAACAACTTTTAAAACTAAAGGTAGAGGTTTCTCTGGTGTAGTTAAAAGATGGAATTTTGCGGGTGGTAGAGCATCACACGGTCATAGAATGGGAAGAAGAACTGGATCAATCGGTAATGCTGAGTGGCCAGGTAGAGTTCAACCAGGTAAGAAAATGCCAGGACAATACGGAAATACAAATGTATCTGTAAGAAATGACGTTGTATCTTTTGACGCTGAAACTGGGATTTTAGTTGTTAAAGGTTCAGTATCAGGACCAAATGGTGCATTAGGAAAAGTAAAGGTTGCTAAATGAGTAAAGCAATAGTATTAAACGACAAATTTGAAAATAATGGTGAAGTAACGTTACCTGCTAGTTATGCAGATATTAATTCTCATAACTTATACTTATACGTTAAATCATACTTAACTTCATTAAGAGCAAATACTGCTAGAGTTAAAAATAGAACAGAAGTTAGAGGTGGTGGTAAAAAACCTAAAGCTCAAAAAGGTTCTGGTGGAGCTAGATGGGGTTCTAAAAGATCTCCTTTATTCGTTGGTGGGGGTCAAGTATTTGGACCTACTAAAAGAAACTATAACTTAAAAGTTAATAAAAAACAAAAAGCTTTAGCATTAAGTTACGCTTTAAATGCACAAGCTGAAAATGGTTCTTTATTTGTAACTGATTCAGTTAAAGTAGAATCTGGAAAAACGAAAGACGGATTACAAGTTTTAAATAAACTAAACCAAAGAGATACTCTAGTTGTAGTTGATACAATTGACGAGAAAACATACTTAGCGTTTAGAAACATTAAAAATTGTTATATGGTTGAAAAGCAAGAAGTTAACGCTTATATTATTGCTGCTTACCACTCAGTACTTATTGAAAAATCAGTACTAGACTCATTGACAAAAGAGGCTTAAGATGGCAGATATTACAGACATCAAAGCAATATTGTACACAGAAAAGACAATAGAGCTTCAAGAAAACGGTGTAATCGTTGTTCAAACTAGTCCAAGAATGACTAAAAACGGTTTAAAAGAAGTATTTAAAGAGTATTTTGGTGTTACTCCATCAAAAGTTAATTCTTTAAGACAAAATGGTAAAGTTAAAAAGTTTAAGGGAAAAGCTGGTAAAAGACCAGATTTCAAAAAATTCTATGTTACATTACCAGAGGGCGCTGAAATAGCGAACCTTTCAGCTTAAGGGAGTATTGAAAAATGGCAATTAAAAAATTTAGACCAATAACTCCTGCTAGAAGATTTATGTCGGTAATGGATACTTCTGATATTACTTCTAAACCAACAGTAAGATCTTTACTTGTAAGAGTTAAAGCTGCAGCTGGTAGAAATAATAACGGTAGAATCACTTCTAGACATAGAGAAGCAGGTGCTAAAAAATTATACAGAATTATTGATTTCAAAAGAAATAAATTTGGTGTACAAGGAACTGTATCTACTATAGAATACGATCCATACAGAAACTGTAGAATTTGTTTAGTAACTTACGCTGATGGTGATAAAAGATATATTTTACAACCAAGTGGATTAAAAGTTGGAGATAAAGTAGCTGCTGCTGAATCTGGACTTGATATTTTACCTGGAAATGCAATGAGACTAATGAGTATCCCAGTTGGTACTATGGTTCATAATATTGAAATGAAGCCTGGAAAAGGTGGACAAATTGCTAGATCTGCTGGTGGATATGCTCAAATCATGGGTAGAGAAGACAAATATGTAATTATGAGACTTCCTTCAGGTGAAATGAGAAAAATCTTAGGTGTTTGTATTGCAACAATTGGTATTGTTGGAAACGAAGACTTCTCTAATATGGTTATTGGAAAAGCTGGTAGACAAAGACACTTAGGTAAGAGACCACAAACAAGAGGTTCTGCGATGAACCCAATTGATCACCCTCATGGTGGTGGTGAAGGTAAGAGTTCAGGTGGACGGCATCCAGTGACACCGTGGGGTGTTCCGACCAAAGGATATAAAACTCGTAGCAATAAGCGTACTGATCGCTTTATTGTGCGGCGTCGGAATAAGTAGAG
>NZ_JBGUES010000008.1:0-35067 GCF_041821165.1 Poseidonibacter sp.
GATGAGTAGGTAATTCATATATATAAGTTGAGAAAAAATATGTAACTGCAAAATAAGAAATATAAATAAAAAGCATTGATGTTATAAAATTCAAAAACTTTTGTTTTTGAATATTTGCAATAATTAATAAAAAATATAATAAATAGAATAGAACTAATAATAAAGTAATACTTAGATTAAATGGAATAGTTGAAGAAGTTGTAGCAGTTCCAAAAATTACAGTACAACATAAAACAGGCTCTTTTGTAGAAATGTTTGTAAAATATAAAATATCAATAATTGTTTCTATTAGAATAAGAAAGAAAATAAATATAAAAAAAATAAATTTTACTTTTGTATATTTATACTCTTTAGATTTTAAATCAAATTTATTTATTATTAACCATAAAGCAATAAAAAATACAATAAATAGTTTTAATACAAATAAAGGTCCTCCATAATCATTTGCACTTATAACACCAGCTGCACACATAGCACCTGGTATTATATTTGATAGTTTATCAATAGTAAAGGCAAAATAAGGCATCAAAAATATTTTAATAAGCATTACAAATGAGGTAATTAATATTACAAGATATGAACGTTTTTCAAGTTTATATTGAGTTGAAGTAGTTTTTGAATAATCCCATTTATTTATAATTGTAAGTGAATAATAAAAAGCGATAATTAGTAAAATAAATAATATGACTTGAGTAAATAAAAATATAATTACTTCATTTGATAAAAGAATATTATTCAACTATTTGTCCATTTTTAATATTTATTATTTTATCTACAAAATCACATGTATCAAAAATAGGATCATGAGTTGCTATAATAATTGTTTTATTTAATGATTTTAATTTTTTTATTACCTCAATAAATTTTTTTGAATTATGTAAATCTAGATTTGCTGTTGGTTCATCACATAAGATAATATTTGGCTCATTAACTAATGCTCTAGCAATTGCTACACGTTGTTTTTCTCCACCTGAAAGGTTTAATACTATTTCATCTATTTTATGTGTTATATTTGCTAATTCTAATGCTTTATTTACTTTCTTATTAATTTGTGTTTGATTAAAACCTAGTGGAATTAGAGGAATTAAAACATTGCTTTTTACATCAAGATGATTAAATAAATTATATGATTGAAAAATAAAACCTAATTTTGATGCTCTAAATGATGAAGTATATAAATCAGGAAGTTTAGCAATATTTTCATCATCAATTATAATAGAACCTGATGTTGGTTTTGATAAAGCACCTATAATTGATAATAGTGTAGATTTGCCACTTCCACTAATTCCTTTTAATAATACACATGAATAATCATCAATCTCAAAACTTATATCTTTTAAAGCATGAAACTCTTTTTTAGTATTTTCATTAAATATTTTATTTAAATTTTCTATTTTTATCATTTCATACTTTCACTTGGTTCAATTGTTGAGATTTTCCAAACAGGAATTAATATAGCACTTATATATGGAATCACAAAAAATAAAAATAACATAAATAAGTTGCTTATATTAATATGTGGATCTAAAACAATTGTATTATTAAGATTTTGAAATCCTAAAAAAATATTATTTAAAATTGGTGCATTAAATAAAAATACGAAAATATAAGCTAATATTACACCTAAAAGAAATGAAATAAATGCTATTAAAAATGTTTCTGAAATCTTTAGTTTAATTACATCAGCAATACTCCAACCAACAGCTCTAAGTATTCCAATCTCTTTTTTATCAACTGATGTTATCATGGAGTATCTTTGATATAAAATTAGAATAAATGTAATAATTACAATAATATATAAAATTAAAAATATTCCACCTTTATAGTTAAATATATTTTCATATAGTTTTTTAATATCACTTTTTTTAATCACTCTAATATCTAAATGTTTAAAAATTAAATCATTTTTAACGGTATCTCTTTCTAATTCATTTGGGACATTTAATACAATATCAGTAGATTCATTTTGAGGAATATTTAGAATCTCTTTAGCAAGTGAAATATCCATTATTATTAAGTCATTTGCAACTAAATTTGAACTTATAGGTAAATCTTTATAAATAGATATTTTTTTTAATTCTCTATTATTTAAAACAAAATCAAAAGAGTTTTTATATCTATATTTATCAAATATTTGTTTTACACCATTACCAATAATCATAGAATCCTTATCTAAAAAATCTGAAATATCTAAAAGCTCTAATAGTTTTTTTATATTTTTATTTGTAGATTCTTCAAATAAATCAACACCTACAATTGTAAAATAAATATTTTCAGATTCATAGTAGTATTGTCCAAAAACTCTTTGCTGTACATTTTTTACAGCACTAATTTCTGAAAAATCATCAATCCAAGAATTTGGAGTATTTACAATTTTTCCTGAATTAATTTTTTGTATTACAAAATCACTTTGTGCATCTAATGTAGTGTAAATATGTTTTTGAATTGATGATGATAAAAACATTACAGATGCCATTATAAATATTATTAATGTAGAGATAATAAATATTGCTAAATGTTTAGATTTATTTGTAACTATTTGTAATAATAGAAAATTTAAAAAAATACTAATTTTCATAAACAAATTCCATATAGCTTAATTGCAATTGCTGCGGATAAATCTTAAAAGAGAAATCTTTATACTCTTTAATTCGTGCTTCATAAAAAGAAGTTGAATAAGATAAGTTTGGTAGTTTGGTTATTGTACTTATTGTTTTTGTGTATAAAATACTATTATTTTTTGATTTTGAATGAATAAATACAAAATAGAAAAAAAATGATAGTAATAGCGAAATTGAGAATAAAAATATTTTTGATAAAGTTGTGATATAGTACTCCATAATTTATAATAAGTATTTTAACTTTTAATGGTTAATTATTTGTTAAAAATCATTATTTAATATTTAATTATAATTGAATTTTATGCTTAAATGCTATTATATTGCATCTATTATAATTTATAATTTCACTAACTATAAAGCTTTTATATATATAATATAAAACAAGTATTTAACTAAGGAGAGAATTCGTGCCAAATAGAATTCAAATAGAAGAATTAAATAAAATTTTAACTCAAAGAAGAGAAGATATTCTTACTAGTATTAATAGTACTAGAAATAATATTGATGACTTAAAATCGCAAGAAATTAATGATGAATTAGATTATGCTGAATTAGCAAGTGATTCTTTTACAGAAGGTATGATAGCAAATCATCAAATTGCGGAACTAAATCAAATAGATGAATCTCTAAAAAAGATTAAAGATGGTAGTTATGGGATTTGTGATATGTGTGGAGTTACGATTCCATTAGGAAGATTAAAAGCAAAACCATTTGCTAAATTTTGTACAGAGTGTAGAACAGCTTTTGAAAAAGAAGAAGCTAAAAAAAGTAAATAAAAGTAATTAGCAGTAAACAGTTAAGAAAATCTTAACTGTTTATTTAGGTAAAGTTATATATTCAGAGTCAAAATAGATTTTATTATCTATTGCTATAACTTTTTTCTCATTATCAAAGTCAAACTCATAAATTTTTTCTGTTTTAAAATCTTCTGAGATTTTAATTAAGAATCCTTGTGATTCTACTGCATATAATGAATCAGAAAAAGCTAAAGCATAAATTTTTGAATATTTATACTTCTTTTTAGAAATCTCTTTTAAATCATCACTTAGTTTTATAATTTGACCATCAATAGTTGCAATATAAACATTACTATTATTTATAATCACATCTCTTAATTCATATTTTTTTGATAAAATTTCTTTTGAAGATATTGATACAACTTTATTTGCTGTTGCTGCAATTAATGTTTGTGAATCTTCAATAATATCTAAAAAGATAATATTATTAAACTCACCTTCTGGGTCTATTGAAATATTTTTTACTATCTCATTTGAAATAGAAGAGATAATTACTATTCTTCCATTAAGTGTAGGGTAAAGGATTAGATTACCCATAAAAAATGGATTTGTGATTCTTGTATCATTTGCTAATGATACTGTTAAATATTCTTTAAATAATATTTTATCTGTATTAATATCAATTAATTCTAATTTATTATCAGAATAAATTAATGCAAGTTTTCCATTCTTTAATGATGCTGCTACAACTATTCCACTTACTTCTACTTCTTTTTTATCAATAAGTATTTTATTTTTATGGTTTGTTGCTAATATTTTTCCATCATCACTTGTATTTAAAAATACAAAATTTTCTGGTAATGAAATTTCAGATATTCCATCTTTTGTAATAAATTTTCCATCTTTAAGTGTTGCATTTGATCTATTAAATGTTTTTATTGATGAAGAAACTTCACTTTGTTTTATATTTAAATCATCATTAATATTTTTTGGTTCAAAGTATTTCTTTTCTGAACATCCTGTAAATATAAATAATGCTGTTAATGAAAGAAAAAGATATTTCATATTAATCCTTATTTTGTTAGTAAATGATGTTTTAATAAACTAGCTAATTCAAAAACTTTTGAAGTACTAGGAATTAAATTTAATGCAACTCTTGCTTCTTTATATTTAGCTTGTTCAGTCAAAATTAATGCTTTATTAAAAATTGCAAACTCTTTTAATAAGAAATCATTTTGCATTGATAATGTATTTAACTCATCAATACTTTTAGTTTTTAATGCTTTTTGATAATCTGCTAATTCTTTTAAAAATGGAACATTTATTTCAACATCTTTATTCTCTTTTTTTGCTTGTAAATAAATAACTACATCATATAATTTTTTATTTGTACTTTTTAAAGTTTCTAATGCATCTTTGTCATTAGGGTTTTGAAGCAAAGTATCAAATGCTATATTTGCTTGAACTTTGTTTTTATTAGTTATATAACTATTTACGCTAAAACCAACAACTGCAATAATTATTATTGCACAAAGAGCAAAGATTAATGCTTTATATTTTTTGTAAATTCTCTCAACTTTTACGAAACCTTCAATGAACTTTTCCTCACTATTTAGTTCATCTTTTACAAGTTTAACATTTTCTTTCATACTCATATTTAACAACCTTTATTGAAACTAGTTGATATAGTACAAAATTTTTGATAAAACCTTACTTTTATAAACTTTTTTGTATAATCTATGTTCATAAATTTAAAAGGTTATAAACAAGATGAAGAGATTATTACTAGCTACAACAATCACATTATTTTTGTCACAATCACTTTTTGCAAAAGAAGAGATTCCTGAACAAACTAGGTTTGAATCATTATCAAAATTAACTAAAGTTATAGGTACAGTAGAAAAGTACTATGTTGATGATATAAAACTAGAAGAAATAGTTAATAAATCACTTAAAGGTCTAATGCAAGAACTAGATGCTCATTCTAGTTATTTAGACAAAAAATCATCAAAAGAAATGAGTATACAAACTAAAGGTGAATTTGGTGGACTTGGTATTACTGTTGGTATGAGAGATTCTGCTTTAACTGTAATTTCACCAATTGATGACACTCCTGCTTTTAAAGCTGGAATTAAATCATCTGATATTATTTTAAAAATCAATGATAAATCAACACTAAACATGACTCTTGATGAAGCAGTTTCTTTAATGAGAGGAAAAGTAAACACAGATATTTACTTAACAATCGTTAGAAAAGGCGAAAGCGAACCTTTAAAAATTAAAATCACTAGAGATATTATAAAAATCCAATCAGTATTTGCAAAAAGAATAGAAAATCAAAAATATTTATACTTAAGAGTTACAAGTTTTGATAGAAAAGTAACAGATGGTTTAGAAAAAGCCATTGATAATAATAAAGACGTAGAAGGAATTGTTTTAGATTTAAGAAATAACCCAGGTGGTTTATTATCTCAAGCAATTGGTGTTGTAGATTTATTTGTTGATGAAGGTGTAATTGTTTCTCAAAAAGGTAGAAACCCTGAAGATGAAGAAAAATTTGAAGCAACTACTTCAAATACAGTTACAAAATTACCTTTAGTAGTACTTGTAAATGGTGGTTCAGCATCAGCTTCTGAAATTGTATCAGGTGCATTACAAGATCATAAACGTGCAATTGTAATTGGTGAAAAAACATTTGGAAAAGGTTCTGTTCAAGCTGTTCTTCCAATATCAAAAGATAGAAGTGAAAATATAAAATTAACAATTGCTAAATATTATTTACCAAGTGGTAGAACTATTCAAGCAGTTGGAGTTACTCCAGATATTATTGCTCATGCAGGAGTTACAACTCAAGAAACAGGCTCTGAATTCAAAATAAAAGAAGCTGATTTAAAAAAACATTTAGAAGGTGAATTAGAAAAAACTGAAGTAAAAAAACCAGCAAAAACTGAAGATAAAACTAACAAAAAGATTATATCAGAAGAAGATGTAGCAAAAGACAATCAATTAAATACATCTTTAGGCATTTTAAAAAGTTTAATTATAATGAATAAATAATAGGAGAATAAATGAAAATTAGTGATATTGTAGCACTTGGTCTTTGGCCAGAATCAAAGAAAACAACATCAAAAAAAGGTATTTCACAATTAGAAGAGTTAGGATATAACCTATTTTATATTGGAAAAAATGCTGATCTTTATACTTGTCCAGGTGAAGATGCAAAAGTACTATTAGTAAGAAGTGATAGATGTTCTGTTTTTGATATTCCATTAAATCTTGAGATTGAAGGAAAAGGTATTTGGCAAACAGCTATTTCTAATAGTGGAGCACAATTTGCTAAAGAATCAGGTATAAGAACTGCAATTTTATCTGAAAAAGTTGATGATAGTTTAGAAATAGCACCAAGATGTCAACTTATGGAATTATGTAAACCTTTAGAAGCCCAAATTGATGGAGATGTAGTTCAATTCGAATTTATTTTCAGAAATTACCTAACAGGTTCTTTATTTGATGCATGTCAAAGTGGAAATGATCCTTATGGTTTAGAATTAGGAAGTGATTTAGAACAATGGCATAAATTTGAAACACCAATCTTTACTCCTACTACAAAAGGAATTAAAGATGAACCATTAAACTCTGCAAAAGTAAAAGAACAATTCCCTGAAATTATTTCAAGTATGGAAAAGTTATTTAAAGATTTTACAAAATATGCTGAAGATAATGGAATTATTGTTGTTGATACAAAATTTGAAATTTTTATTGATTCAAAAGGTCAATGGGTTTTAGGTGATGAAGTTTTAACACCTGAAAGCTCAAGATTTATAGCAAAAGAAGATTTTGATAAAGCTGATTATATTTCAATGGATAAGCAAATTCTTCGTAACTTTGCAAAAGAAAACTCTTGGAAAGAAAAAGCTAAAGATTTAAAAGCTGGTGAAAAATTAGATGTTGAAGTTCCAGATTCTATTAAAAATACAATCTTAGATGGTTATAGCACTATTCACAATAGATTAAGTAAGTAGTTTTAAAGTAGAGCATTATATGCTCATTTGTTCTAAACTGATATAAGGCAGTTTTAGATATAATCGCAAAAAATAAATTGAAGGTAATAAATGAAAGCAATTGTAAATGTAGGATTAAAACAAGGTGTACTTGATGATCAAGGTAAAGCAACTCATCATGCATTAGATACTTTAGGATTTAGTGAAGTAGTTAAAGACGTAAGAATTGGTAAACAAATCATAATGGAATTAAACTCTTCAAATGAAACTGATGCTAAAGCAGAAGTTGTAAAAATGTGTGAAAAACTTCTTGCAAATACTGTTATTGAAGATTATGAAATCGAAATAGTAGGTTAATATGAAAGTTTCAGTATTACAATTTCCAGGAACAAACTGTGAGTACGATACTCAGTATGCTTTTGAAAAATTAGGCGCAGATGTAGAAATAGTTTGGCATAAAGATAAAAATATTCCTTTAGATACTGATCTTTTAGTTATTCCTGGTGGATTTTCTTATGGAGACTACTTAAGATCTGGTGCTATTGCTAGATTTGCAAATATTATGGACTCTGTTCAAGAATATGCTGCAAATGGTGGAAAAATTTTAGGTATTTGTAATGGTTTTCAAATTCTTTTAGAAGCTGGTTTATTACCAGGGGCTATGAAAAGAAATGATTCATTACATTTTATTTCAAAATATCAAACTTTAAAAGTAATTAATAATGATAATACATTTTTATCTTTATTAAAAAAAGATGATGTTTTAAATATTCCTGTTGCACACCATGATGGTAACTATTTTATCGATAATGCAGGTTTAAAAGATTTAGAAGAAAATGGTCAAATTCTTTTAAAATACTGTGAAGAAAATGGGGAAGCAAAAAATTTAAATGGTTCTGTTTCGAATATTGCTGGTATTTGTAACAAAGAAAAAAATGTATTTGGTTTAATGCCTCATCCAGAACGAGCAATGGAAGAACTTCTTGGTTGTGATGATGGAGTTAATATGCTAAAAGGTTTTTTACAATAAAAAGATAGGTCTTTCCTATCTTTTTTATAAAAGAAGAAGAGTATGAAAAAATTATTTATATTGATTTTAGCGAATATTTTTTTATCAATCAATATTTATGCCGCTAAAAATATCTATCTGTCTTACCTAAAAGTTCCTGATCAAGTTTACAATAATCAAAGATTTGAAATAGTTATAAAAGCTTTGATAACAACACCCACTACTGTTGATAATATTAGTACGTCTTTTTCTAATTCAACAAATATTGATGTTTTAAATCCTCAAAGTCAATGGACAAAAGTATCAAATAATAATTATGAAAATAGATATTACTTTAAAGCAGGAAATGGCAATTTCCAACTGCCAGATTTTACTGTTAATTTAATACAAGATGATGAAATAACTGAAAGTACTGTTTTACAATCGGTTGTTGTAAGATATCTTGATATAGCAAATAATGATAAAAGATTTTCTAATGTTATCGCTAAAAGCCTTCATATAAAAGCATATAAAACAAAACAATACAATAATAAAGATTCTTTAACTATTATTGATATTGATGCTGAAAATTCAAATCTTGAAGATTTTGTTTTAAAAGAGATAGAAGAGCAGGGTATTTCAAAAATTACAGATAATTATCCAGAACAAAACTTAATATATTATTTTGTAATGCCTGTACATAAAAAAAAGATAGTTTTTAATTACTATAATACGAGTACTAAAAGCTTTCAAGAAGTTACAGTGCCATTAATTTTACAAAATGAACTAGTAAGTACACAAACTGATTTAAATCCAAATGATTCTAGTTTTGAAAAATACAAGAAAATCGCATTAGTCGCTGTTTTACTTATATTTATTATTTTATTAATTTGGAAAAGAAATAAATTTTATTTATTTATCTCTTTAATATTATTAGTTTTAACTATATTATATTTAATGCCAAATAAAATAGGTGTTGTTAAAAAAGATTCTTATATTTATATACTACCTACAAAAAATTCTACTATCTTTTTTAAATTAGATAGTGAGCAAAAAGTTGAAGTATTAAATCAGAAAAAGAACTTTATAAAAGTTATGGGAATTGATAATAAATTTATTGGTTGGGTAAAGGAAGAAAATTTTGGAAAGAATTAGAGGGATTATATTAGTAATTCAATTTTCAATAACTGTTGCATTTACAGTTCTTGCAATGTACTTATTTAGAAATCATACCCATAAAATTATAAAATTTTGGATGAAATTCCAAATTAAAATTTTAGGTATAAAAATTGAAACTATTGGTTCTATTGATGAATCATGTGATATGGTTTTAATGAACCACCAATCTTTACTTGATATTATTGTAATGGAGCATATTCATAATAGAGATTTAGCATGGGTTGCTAAAAAAGAGATATCAGATTTATTTTTCTTTGGCCATATTATTAAGGCTCCAAGAATGATTTCAATTGATAGAGAAAATAAAGCAGGAATTATTTTTTTATTAAAAGAAGTTAGAGATAGACTATCAAAAGGTAGACCAATTGCAATGTTTCCAGAAGGTACAAGATCTGATGGTAGTAAAATACTAAAGTTTAAAGCTGGTGCTAAAATGGTTGCAAATAAGTTTAATCTAAAAATTCAACCAGTTCTTTTATTTAATACAAGAAATATTGTGGATTCTAAAAATCTAAAAGCAAAACCAGGAACTGTAAAAGTAATATATTTAGATCCTGTACAAGCTGATAAAAATACAACTTGGTTTGAAGATTTAGAAATAACAATGAAAGCTAGATTTGAAGAAGAGTTAAAAGTTAATGCTACTTAGTTGGCAAACTATCTTAGCAATTGGATGCGGAGGTTTTCTTGGTGCAATTGCAAGAGCTTACAGCGTTCATATTGCTAATAAATATGTACCATTAGAGTTTCCAGTTGGTATTTTATTTGTTAATGTATTAGGCTCATTCTTAATTGGAATTTTATTTGCATATTTTGCAAATTACAATCTATCAACACCTTTAAAATCCTTTTTAACAACAGGTTTTTTAGGCGCACTTACTACTTACTCAACTTTTGCAATTGAGTCATATTTATTATTTGGAACATCAATATATTTAGCATTAACTAATATGGCACTAAACCTATTTGGTACTATTATTGCAGCTGGTTCGGGATATAAACTATTTCATTATTTACTTAGATAAATACTGCAAAAATTTTTAAGCATTAAAAAGTTATAATAAAAGAAAATATAAGGATATATCATGGGAATGCCAGGTGGTATGGAATGGATATTAATTGCACTAGTAGTATTGTTGTTATTTGGTGGTAAAAAAATACCTGAATTAGCAAAAGGTCTAGGTTCTGGAATTAAAAACTTCAAAAAAGCAATAAAAGATGATGATGAAACTGATGTAGCTGATAAATCAAAAGCTGATGAAATAGAAAAAAAAGCTGAAGATAAAACAAAAACTGAAGATAAAAACGAAAAAACAACTGTATAAGAGTGGAAATTGCAAAATTTAGTTAAAAAAAATATTGAAGATATATTAGAAACAAGTTTAGTACTAGAAAAACCAAAAGATATTTCTCTTGGTCATTATGCTACTCCAGTAGCTTTTTCTTTAGCAAAAGAGTTAAGAAAATCACCTATGATTATAGCAGAAGAGTTAGCTGCTAAATTTAAAGATTCAGATATGTTTGAAAAAGTTGAAGCTGTAAAAGGTTTTATCAATTTCAAATTATCAAACTCTTTTTTAGAATCACTAGTTAATGATGCTTTATCAAGTTCTAGTAATTATTGTAAAGAAGAAGATAAAAATAAAAAGATTTTATTAGAGTATGTATCAGCAAACCCAACTGGGCCTTTACATATTGGACATGCACGTGGTGCAATTCAAGGTGATGCAATTGCTAGAGTTGGAAGACATTTAGGTTTTGATATAACTACTGAGTATTATATAAATGATGCAGGTTCACAAATGGACATGTTAGGTTTATCTGTATGTCTTGCTGCAAAAGAGTTTATATTTAATGAAGATGTTGTTTATCCTGAGTCTTATTATAGAGGCGATTATTTAATAGATATCGCTAAAACTGTAATTGAAAAATTTGGTAAAGACGTTATTTATGATCAATCTAAACATAAAGAAATTGCATTTTTTGCAAAAGATTTAGTTATGGATATTATCGTTAAAGATTTAGGTGATTTAAAAATTACTTTTGATAACTTTGTTTCTGAAAATTCTTTATATTCATCTTGGGATGAAACAAGAAGTGTTTTAGAAAAGAATGATTCTTTATATACAAAAGATGATAAAGTATGGATAAGATCAACACAAATTGGTGATGATGTAGATAGAGTTGTTGTAAGAGACAATGGAATTCCTACATATTTAGCTGGTGATATTATTTACCATAAAAACAAATATGATAGAGCTTTTGATGAGTATATTAATATCTGGGGTGCTGATCATCATGGATATATTACAAGAGTAAAAGCAGCAATTGAATTTTTAGGTAATGATTCTTCAAAATTAGAAATTTTATTATCACAAATGGTTTCACTATTAAAAGGTGGAGAACCATATAAGATGTCTAAAAGAGCAGGTAATGTTATTTTAATGTCTGATATTACAGAAGAAATTGGTTCAGATGCATTAAGATTTGTATTCTTAACTAAAAAAAGTGATACACATTTAGAATTTGATTTAGATAGATTAACAAATCAAGATTCATCAAATCCTATATTTTATATTAATTATGCACATGCTAGAATAAATCAGGTATTTAAAAAAGCTGAATTATCATTTGATGATATTAAAAATGAGAAATTTGATACATTAAATCAAGATGGTTTAAATTTAATTTATGAATCATTATTATTAGGTTCAATTTTAAATGAAGCATTTGCAAAAAGAGATATGCAAAAAATTACAGATTATTTATATTCACTTGCATCATCTATTCATAGATTTTACAATGAACATAAAATTGTTGGTTCAGATGAACAAAACATGTACTTAAAAGTATTAAGTATTTCCTCATTAAGTATTAGAACAGGATTGGATTTATTGGGGATAAAGGCTAAGGAAGTAATGTAATGAAATGGGCTCTACTTATATTTGCTGCTGTTATTGCGATTGCAATTTATACTGATAATATGGGTGGTGCCAAAGACGCCACTAGTAATTATAATAAATTATTACGAGGTGCTGCTGAATAAATAAAAGGTTTTAACCTTTTATTTATTAGTACTCAATCTTATTATCTAATTTAGTTAAAAAATCTTCTAAAGAGTATTTTTTTCTATATTCTTCACTCATTAAGTGAATAAACATATCTCCTAAATCAATTACAGTCCAATTATCATCTTCATTTACTCTTAAGAACTCTTCACCAAGTGGTTTTAGTTCTTCTTTTAAATAGTTTAATAATGCAAATCCATGTTTTGAGTTAAGTGTTGTTGCAATTACAACATAATCAACAATATAATCTTTTGATGTTAAATCAATAACTTCAATATCTTCTGCTTTTTTTTCGTTTAAAAGCGTTTTAATAGTTTCTAGTCTATTCAAGAATTCTTACCTTTTTCTTTTCTTTAAAGATTTATTATATCTTCTTTTATTTGTTCTGGGATAAAATTTAAATCAAGTTTTTCTCTTAATTTAGTAGAGCTAATGTTTATATCTACTTCTAAAATCTTAAAACCGTTAAGTTCTCTATGTTTATAACCTATTCTTCTTGCAATTACAAATTCTGCAATTTCTTTTAGTTCATCAATTTTATGCCATTTATTTAAATCATTTACATTGTCTTGGCCAATAATTATATAAATTTTTGACGCATTATATAAATTTTTTAAATATTTAACCGTTTCAATTGAATAAACAGGTTTCATTTGTTTTATTTCATAATTACAAACTTCAATTTTTTCATTGTTATCAAAAACTTTTTTTAACAATGAAAATCTAAGATTAGGGTCTAAATAAAAATGATTTTTAAAGGGATTTAAATACGTAGGAACCACAATAATTTTGTCAATTTCAAGCGATTCTAATGCCTTGTTTACAATCGTAACATGTGCCATGTGAACTGGGTCAAAACTTCCACCAAATATTGCAATTTGCACCTAATTAATACCTTTATTTTATACTTAAATAATATTATAGCAATATTTGGATAAAATATCTACCAAACGATAATTAATTAAAGGGAAAATATGGCTGTTAAAGTTGCAATAAATGGATTAGGTAGAATTGGAAGATGTGTAGCAAGAATTGTTGCAGATAGAGATGATGTTGAATTAGTAGCTGCAAATGCAAGTGGTAGCGAAGAGATGATTCAATATAATCTTAAATATGATACAGTTCATGGTAACAGACCAGATATTAAAGTAGAAGATGGATTTATCTATATTGGTAAAGATAAAGCTAAATTAATTAGTGAAAGAGAACCAGCTAAAATTAACTTTGCACAATATGGAGCAGAAGTTGTTTTAGAGTGTACGGGTGCATTTTTAACAGAAGAATCATGTCAAGCTTACATTGATAATGGAATTAAAAAAGTTGTTATGTCTGCACCTGCAAAAGATGATACTGCAACATTCGTAATGGGTGCTAATGAAGAAACTTATGCTGGTCAATCAATTGTTTCTAATGCTTCTTGTACTACAAATGGATTAGCTCCAATTACAAAAGTTTTAGATGATAACTTTGGAATTGAAAAAGGTTTAATGACTACAATTCACTCATACACTAGTTCTCAACCAATTTTAGATGGAAAAGACAAAAAAGATCCAAGAAAAGGAAGAGCAGGGGCTACTAACTTAATTCCTGCATCAACTGGTGCTGCAAAAGCAATTGGAAAAGTAATGCCTCACTTAAATGGTAAATTAAATGGTCAAGCAATTAGAGTACCAACGCCAAATGTTTCTATGGTTGATTTAACAGTTACTTTAAATAAGAATGTAACTTTAGAAGAAGTTCAAGCTGCATTTACAGAAGCTTCAACTGGTAACTTAGCTGGTATTTTAGGTGTTGATACTGAAGGTAGAGTTAGTTCTGATTTTATTGGTGAATCATTATCAACAGTTGTACCTTTAGATACTATTCAAGTAATTGAAAATAATATGGTTAAAGTTCTTTCATGGTACGACAATGAGTGGGGTTACTCTACAAGACTTGTGGACATGGGTGTACACGTAGCTACGAAATAATTAGATAAGGCAAAGATGAATGAAGTTACAAGAAATTAAAAATATTGATATAGCTGGTAAAAGAGTATTTATTAGATGCGATTTTAACGTACCAATGGATGAATATAATAATATTACTGATGATAGAAGAATTAGATCTGCTTTAAATACAATTAGATATTGTATTGACAATGATTGTTCAATTATTTTAGCATCTCATTTTGGTAGACCAAAAAATGGTTTTGAAGAGAAATTTTCTTTAAAACCAATTGCAAAAAGATTACATACTCTTTTAAAACAAGAAATTAAAATGGCTCCAAGTATTATTTGTGATGAAACTATTGCATTATCAAATAGTTTAGAAGCTGGTGAAATATTGCTTTTAGAGAATATGAGATTTGAAGCTGGTGAAACTAAAAATGATGAAGCATTAAGTGCTAAATTAGCTTCAATGGCAGATGTTTATATCAATGATGCATTTGGTGTTTCTCATAGAGCTCATGCTTCTGTTGAGGGTATTGCAAGACATTTTGATATTAATTCAAAAGCTGCTGGTTTCTTACTTGCAAAAGAAATAAAATTTTTCCATCATATTGTTCATAATCCAAAAAGACCATTTGTTTCAATCGTTGGTGGTTCAAAAGTTTCTGGTAAATTAGAAGCTTTACATAATTTAGTACCAAAAGTTGATAAGATATTAATTGGTGGAGGAATGGCATTTACATTCCTAAAAGCATTAGGTTATGAAGTTGGTAATTCTTTAGTTGAAGATGATTTAATTCCTGAAGCACTAAAAATTATGCAAGAAGCAAAAGATCTTGGAGTTAAATTATATTTACCTGTTGATGTTGTTGCAGCAGAAGCTTTTAATGAAGAAGCAATCGCTAAACTTGTAACTGCTCAAGAAATTCCAAAAGATTGGATGGGATTAGATATTGGACCTGCTACTGCATTATTATTTGCACAAGCATTAGATGATGCTAATACAATTTTATGGAATGGACCAATGGGTGTTTATGAAATGGATAAATTTGCAAAAGGAAGTACAAAACTTTCTCATGCAGTTGCATCTTCTTATGCTACAACTGTTGTTGGTGGTGGAGATACTGCTGATTTAGTTAGAGTTACAGGTGATGAAGATGAAATGACATTTATTTCAACTGGTGGTGGAGCTTCATTAGAATTAATTGAAGGTAAAATTTTACCAGGTGTAAAAGCACTTGTAATTGAGGATAACTAATGGCAATTATTGCTAGTAACTTTAAAACAAATCATACTAGAAAATCAACTGCTTTATTTGTAAATGAAGTAAATAATTTTTTAAAATCAAATGAAATATCAAGTGATGTTTATATTTTCCCAACAGCTACAGCACTTGATTCGTTTGATACTGTTTCAAACTTTACTATTGGAGCTCAAAATGCTTATGCAACTGCAAAGGGCTCTTTTACTGGTGAAATTGGAACAGAACAATTAGATGAATTTGCTATTAAAACAATTTTAATTGGACATTCTGAGAGAAGACATGTTTTAGGTGAAACTCAAGAAGAAATAGCTGTTAAATATGCTTTTTATAAAGAGTTAGGATATAAAATAATTTATTGTATTGGTGAGCCTTTAGAAGTTAAAGAACAAGGACTAGAGCAAACTTTAGAATATGTTTATAGCCAATTTGAAGGTATTGATACTAATTATGAAAATCTTATTTTAGCTTATGAGCCAGTTTGGGCAATTGGAACGGGAGTTACTGCTACAAATGATGATATTACATCAGTACATTTAGCAATCAAGTCAAAAATTGAAAAACCATTATTATATGGTGGTTCTGTAAAAGTTGCAAATGTTAGAGAAATCTGTGAACTAAATGGAGTTGATGGTGCTTTAATTGGTACTGCATCTTGGATTGTTGAAGATTTTAAACAAATTATTGAAAATACAAAGGACGTATAATGTTTATGAAGGGTAAAAAAGGTGTAATTTTAGGGGTTGCAAATAATAAGTCTATTGCTTATGGAATTGCAAAAGCTTGTGCTGATCAAGGTGCACAAATTGCATTTACTTATTTAAATGATTCATTAAAAAAAAGAGTTGAACCAATAGCTGAAGAGTTTGGAAGTGCTGATTATGTATATCCTTGTGATGTTTCAAATCCTGATGAAATTAAAGCATTAAAAGAATCAATTGAAAAAGATATGGGTCAAATTGATTTTATTGTACATTCAATTGCTTTTGCTCCTAAATCTGGACTTTCTGGAAGATTTTATGATATTTCTAAAGAAGCATTTGATGTTGCTATGGATGTTTCTGTTTATTCTTTAATTGAAGTTGTAAGAGAATTAAAACCTTTATTAACAAATGATTCTTCAATTTTAACATTAACATATTATGGTGGAGCAAAATATATTCCTAACTATAATTTAATGGGTGTAGCAAAAGCTGCATTAGAAATGACAACAAAATATTTAGCAGAAGATTTAGGAAAAGATGGAATTAGAGTAAATGCAATTTCTGCAGGTCCTATTAAAACTTTAGCAGCTGCTGGTATTAGTGATTTTAGATTTATGCTTAAGTGGAATGAATCGCATTCTCCATTAAAGAAAAATGTAACAATTGAGGAAGTTGGAAATTCAGGTATGTACTTATTATCAAATTTATCAAGTGCAGTTACAGGAGAAATTCATTATGTTGATTGTGGATACAATGTAATGGGTATGCCAGCTGTTAACTTTGATGAAAACGGAAGACCAACAATCGCATGGAATGGTACTGACCGTTAAGAAAAAGCCAAGAGTTTGGCTTTTTTAGGGAAGTACGAGATAATGGTCGTAGCGAAGCGAAGCCATTGTGTCAGAGACTGACCGTTAAGAAAAAGCCAAGAGTTTGGCTTTTTTAGGGAAGTACGAGATAATGGTCGCAGCGAAGCGAAGCCATTGTGTCAGAGAGAGACCGTTAAGAAAAAGCCAAAAAATTGGCTTTCTCTTGTATTACAATCCTAAGTTTTCTACTTTTTATTATTTAAAAAAGTTTTACTTTTAAATTTACTAGAACAAATTTTAAATTAAGATTTTAGACAATAGGAAATAATAAAAATGAATATAAATTTTAAAGAATTAGCAAATAAATATCAAACACCTTATTATGTATATGATTTTGATCATATTACTAAACAGTATGAAGAATTAAAAGGTTCTTTTAAAGCTAGAAAATCATTAGTTGCTTATGCTGTTAAAGCAAACTCAAATTTATCAGTTATTAAACATCTTGCAAATTTAGGAGCAGGTGCTGATTGTGTTTCTATTGGTGAAGTAAAAAGAGCACTTAAAGTTGGTATTGCTCCTTACAAAATCATTTTTTCTGGTGTTGGAAAAATTGATTCTGAAATTAAAGAAGCACTAGAACTTGATATTTTAATGATAAATGTTGAAAGTGATGCTGAACTTAATAGAGTTGAATTAATTGCAAAAGAATTAAATAAAAAAGCTAGAATTTCAATTAGAGTAAACCCAAATATTGATCCTCAAACACATCCTTATATTTCAACAGGATTACATGAAAATAAATTTGGTGTTGATATTAATACAGCAAAAAGAATGTATATTCAATGTAAAAACTCTGAGAATTTAGATCCAGTTGGAATTCATTGTCATATTGGTTCTCAATTAACGCAATTAGAGCCAATTAAAGAATCAGTAAAAATTGTTGCAGATTTAGTAAGAAACTTAAGTGCAATCAATATTGATTTATCATTTATGGATATTGGTGGTGGATTAGGTATTGTTTATGATGATGAAACTTTAATTGATACAAATGAGTATGCACAATCTATTTTAGAAACAATGTTTGGTTTAGATATTACTGTTGTTTGTGAACCAGGAAGATTTTTAGTTGGTAATTCTGGAGTATTTGTAACTAAAGTATTATATGAAAAAGTAAATGGTGAAAAAAGATTTGTAATAGTTGATGGAGCTATGAATGATTTAATTAGACCTGCTTTATATAATGCTTCTCATAGATTAGAAGTATTAAATGATAATAAAGAGTTCTCAGATTGTAACTTAGTTGGACCTATTTGTGAAAGTGGTGATTTCTTTGCTAAAAATATTCAATTACCAAAAACAGAACATAATGATTTAGTTGCTATTTATAGTGCGGGAGCATACTGTTTTACAATGGCATCTAACTATAATACTAGAGGAAAAGTTGCAGAAATAGCGTATGAAAATGGAATTGATAGAATAATTAGAAAAAGAGAAACATTTGAAGATTTAATTGCATTAGAAGAAGAATATATAAAATAATTGATCAAGTAGAAGGTTAAAAATGAGTGAAGCAGGATTACAAGGTTTAAGAGATAAATTAGATAATATTGATAATGAACTACTTAAACTTATTAATGAAAGAATGAAAGTTGTTCATGAAGTTGGTGTAGTAAAAGCCCAAAGTGGAGGAGCAATTTATAGACCAGAAAGAGAAAAAGCTATTATTGATAGATTAGAGTCTTTAAATGATGGTATGCTAAATAGAGCTGCTATTGAAGCACTTTTCTTAGAGATTTTTGCAATTTCACGAAATTTAGAATTACCTGAAAATGTTGCATACTTAGGACCAGAAGGAAGCTTTACACATCAAGCTGCTGAAGCTAGATTTGGTGCTATGAGTTCATATGTATCAATCTCTTCAATAAAAGGTATTTTTAGAGAAGTTAATACAAAAAAAGCAAGATTTGGTGTAGTTCCTATTGAAAATTCTTCTAATGGAATTGTAACTGATACGATTAATTGTTTAAATAAATATAATTTAAAAATTATTGCAGAAGTTGTTTTAGATATTCATCATACACTTGCAAGTACTTGTGATAAAGTATCAGATATTAAAAAAATATATTCAAAAGATATTGCTTTTGAACAATGTAGAAAGTTTTTAACAAATTTTGGACTTGATGAAGTAGAATTAATACCAATTGAATCAACTACAAAAGCAGCAAAAATTGCAGCAACTGAAGCAGGAAGTGCTGCTATTTGTCCTCATGTTGGTGCAAAATTACATAATCTTCCAATTTTATTTGAAAATATTGAAGATAAAGACAATAATAAAACAAGATTCTTTATAATAAGTGATTTTGAAAATACACAATCAGGTAATGATAAAACATCAATTCTAGTAAGATTTAAAGATAGACAGGGTGCTTTAGTAGAATTTTTATCTGATTTTAATGAGTTAGAAATAAACCTAACAAAAATCAAATCACATATTGTAGAAGGTGATTCAATATTCTTTATTGATTTTGATGGTCACCAAGATGATGAAAATGTTAAAAGTGTATTAGATAAACATAGAGAAAAAGTGAAAGTTTTAGGCTCTTATGTAAAAGAAATAAACGATATTTAATAGAAATTAGTATTATAGGAAAACACAAATGGAATTTAATAAAGTATTAGACAATGTGACAATTTATGAAGCTGGTAAACCAATAGAATTAGTTGTTAGAGAATATGGAATCAATCCAAAAGATATTATTAAATTAGCTTCAAACGAGAATCCTTATGGAACATCTCCAAAAGTTACTGCTAAGATTAAAGAAATAGCACAGAATATGTTTGTATATCCTGATGATTCAATGTATGAATTAAAAGAAGCATTATCAAATAAATTTAATGTAGAAAGTTCAAATGTAATTATTGGTTCAGGAAGTGACCAAATATTAGAATTTTGTGTACATGCAAAATGTGATAAAGACTCAAAGATTTTAATGTCAAAAACTACTTTTGCAATGTATGAAATTTATGGAAAACAAACAGGTTCTACTATTATTAAAACTGTTGATGATGAGCATAATTTAGAACAATTTTCAGCTGAGTATAAAAAACATGGTGCTGATATAATTTTCTTATGTTTACCAAATAATCCATTAGGTGAATGTTTAGATAAAGAGGATGTATATGAGTTCTTAAAAACGGTTGATTCAAATACTTTAGTAGTAGTTGATGGTGCTTATCAAGAGTATGCAAGTTTTAAAGATGAAAAGAAAAAAATTGATGCAAAAGATTTAATATCTACTTTCCCTAATTGTATATATTTAGGAACATTTTCAAAAGCTTATGCATTAGGTGGAATGAGAGTTGGATATGGTATTGCACAAGAAGATATAATTAAAACTTTATACAAATTAAGAGCGCCTTTTAATATTACAACATTAACACTAGCTGCTGCTATTGAAGCACTAAAAGATGAAGAGTTTGTAAATACTTGTATTGCTAAAAACTTTGATGAAATGACAAGATATGAAGATTATGCTAAATCTAAAGGTTTTGATTATATCCCATCATATACAAACTTTATTACAATAAAATTTGGGAATAAATTCTCTTCTAAAGAAGTTGCACAAGAATTACTTCAAAGAGGAATTATTGTAAGAGATCTTACTGGATATGGTGTAAATGCGATTAGAATTACAATTGGTTCAAATGAACAAAATACTAAAGTATTTAAAATATTAGATGAAGTATTAGAAAAATTAAAATAAACTTTAAAGATGAAATAATGAATATAAAAGATAAATCACTTAAAGAATTAGAAGAAATATCAGAAGATATAAGAGAACGAATAATTGATGTCGTATCAAGAAAAGGTGGACACTTTTCTTCAACTTTAGGTGCTGTTGAATTAACAGTAGGTATGCACAATGTTTTTGATGCATATAGTGATCCTTTTATATTTGATGTTTCTCATCAGTGTTATCCTCATAAACTATTAACAGGTCGTTGGGAAGAGTTTGAAACTATTAGACAGTTTGGTGGATTAAGTGGATTTACAAAACCAAAAGAAAGCCCTGCTGATTATTTTGTAGCAGGACATAGTTCAACTTCTATTTCTTTAGCTGTAGGTGCTGCTAAAGCAATTGAGCTTAAAAAAGAGGATAGAGTACCAGTTGTTATGATTGGTGATGGTTCTATGACTGCTGGAATGGTTTATGAGGCTTTAAATGAACTAGGTGATTTAAAACTTCCTGTTGTAATCATTTTAAATGATAATGAAATGTCAATTGCTAAGCCAATTGGAGCAATTTCAAAACATCTTTCAAAACTTCTTGCTGGAAAACACTACCAAAACTTTAAAAGTAAAGTTGATACTTTTATTAAAAAAAATATGCCAGAAGGTACTACTTATATAGCTAAACGTATGGAAGAGGCTATGAAACTTATTACTCCTGGAATTTTATTTGAAGAGATGGGTATTGATTATATTGGTCCAATTGATGGACATAATATAGAGGAAGTTATAGAAACTTTAATCCTAGCAAAAGAGATGAAAAAACCTGTAATCGTTCATGCAAGAACAGTAAAAGGAAAAGGTTATAAAATTGCAGAAGGTCAACATGAACATTGGCATGGAGTTGGTCCTTTTAATGTAGAAAATGGTGCATTTGTTAAAAAAGCTGCTCCAAAATCAGCGACCGCTGTTTTTGCAGATGCACTATGCTCTCTTGCTTGCAAGTATGATAATATTGTAGGTGTTACAGCAGCAATGCCAAGTGGTACAGGTATAAATAAACTTATGGAGAAATTTCCAACAAGATTTTGGGATGTTGCAATTGCAGAACAACATGCAGTAACTTCAATGGCTGCAATGGCAAAAGAGGGTTTTAAACCTTTTATTACTATTTATTCTACTTTTTTACAAAGAGGATTTGATCAGATAATTCATGATGTATGTTTAATGAATCTGCCAGTAGTTTTTGCAATAGATAGAGCAGGAACAGTTGGAAATGATGGAGAAACACATCAAGGTGCATTTGATATTTCATATTTAAGATTTATTCCAAATATGATTTTATTTGCTCCAAGAGATAATGATACACTTGAAAATGCCTTAGAGTTTTCATATAAATTAACTTCACCTTGCGCTATTAGATATCCAAGAGGAGCTTTTGAAGAACTTGATTTTCCTTTAGTTCCTTTTGAATTAGGAAAGGCACAAGTTTTAAAAGAGGGTACTTCAAATAAATTATTTATTGGTTACGGTGCTGGTGTAGGACGTGCTGTTAATACTGAAAAACTTCATAATGAAGATATTGCTATTTTAGATTTAAGATTTGTTAAGCCTTTAGATAAAGAGACTTTAAAAGATTTAGCAAAAAAATATGATGATTGGTATATTTTCTCTGATTCACAAAAACAAGGTGGAGTAGGTAGTGCTATTTTAGAGTTTTTAAATGAAGACAAAGTTTGTGTTAAACTTACAAGTTTTGAATATGAAGATGATTTTATTGATCATGGTGATACAAAAAAAGTAGAAGAAAGTTTAGGTTTATTACCTGAACAATTAGTAAAAAGAGTAATATAAAATGAATGATAAATTAAACGAACTATTAAAAAATACTAATAAACAAGAGATATTAGATACTTATAAAAAGGCTTTAGAAAATAGTGATGAAGCACCTTTTTGGAAAGAAAAGATTGTACCTTTTGTAGATGCAATTTTATCAGTTTTAATTCCACTTAAAGAACAAAACCTTTTATTTACACCTGAGGGTAAAATTGTAAAAGATTTAGATTCAGAACTTTTTTATGCATGGACTGATTTGATTTCTTTAAGAACATTAGCCTTTACAATTGAACAAAGTAATCAATCAGGAACATTATTAAGAACTGAATATAAAGATGTTAATTATTCAAAAATTAACTTAGAAACACTAGGAACATACCTAAGTTCATTTAGAGTAAATCTTCAAGATGAAGATAATCTTGATTTTCCTGTTGCTAATTATAACTTACATATAGGAATGATTACGATTATGAAAACACTATTTTAAGATACAAAGATTTAAATAACTTTGTTATCTTAAAATATTTAATTAGAAATAGTGCTTGTAGTATTTGTAATAGTACTAGAAGCAGAATTTTTCACTGAACTTACATTAGAATCAATCCATGTATTTAATCCAACAAAAGCTGTTACTCCTACTATTACTAGTAAAAGAGTAACTATAACTCTATCCATTGCACCTTTTTGATTTCTTAGTCGTCTTTTAATAAAAGTAAACATTTTAAATCCTTTTAGTAACCTAATATTTCTCTTACTCTTTGCTCGTGAAGTTTTTTCTGGTTTTGACTTACTTTACTTTGATTATTTTCAATTAACTTATTTTTCTTTTCTTCATTTAAATTTTCTTTGTTTTTTTTCTTATCTTCATCAAAAGTAAAATCCATACTATTTAAGGCTTCAGTTTTTTCTTTAAACAATTCATTTTGATTGTTTGATGCAGGATTAACAATTTCTGGTGTTATAAAAAATACTAACTCACTTTTGCCTTCTCTAAATGATTTACTAGTAAATAAAAATCCAAGAATAGGGATATCACCCAAAAGTGGTATTTTCTCAATATCTTTTGCATTTTGACTATTTATTAATCCTCCAAGAACTATAGTGGATTTATTACCTACAACAACATTTGTTATAATTGATTTTTCACTAAAACTAGGAATACCATCAACTTGTCTTGACCAATCAATTTGGGTAGATTTTGTTGTTATATCTAAGTTGATATATTCATCATTTACTATATTTTGTGCTTTAATATCTAGTAATAATCCATAATTAATATCTCTAATTTGTGTTGAGGGAACACCTGTATCTGTTGTTGTTTGAACTTTTATATAAATTGTTCCTCCTGCATGAAACTTAGCATTTTTATTTTCTAAAGTTAAAAGTGTTGTCTCATCTAAAATATTTGCAACTCCCTTACTTTTTAAATAATTTAGTGTTAATCCTGAGTTGAAATATTTACCTAAATAATTAGCTGCACCAGTTAAACCTCCAGTTAATGAAACAGCACTTGCCATTAAGTTATCTATTGCACCATTTACTAAAGAGTTTCTTTGATTATTAGCAAGACTATTAATTTCATTACTTGTAATAGACCAACTTTTTGGAACAATTGAAGTATTTCCTGCTGAATCAGTTACTTCTTTATAATCTTTAACTGTATATCCAGCTCCATATTGGTTTAATGGTGCATTATAATATCCATCACTTGTTTTTACTTCCATATAGTTTTTGCTTGAAACAAACCAATTGTTTTTTAAATCTAGACCTTTATTATTATTAATTTCAACAGCATAAAGTTTTACTCTAATCATTTTATCTGGATTTTGTAATGTTAATAAATCAACTAAATCTTTATTAAGATCAATACCTGATTTACTAAATAAATCAAGAATTTTATTTTTTATTTTTTGATTTACTACTTTACCTTTTAATATTACCTTATTATTATTTTGTTGAATTTTAATATCTGGACTAATTGCTTTTGCAATTTCTATAATGCTTGATAAATTTTCACTCACATTAATATCAATATGTAAAGAAGTGAAATCTTGAAAAGTAATTAATATATTTGAATGACCTAGTTCTTTAGCAAAGATTTTTATTCCTTGCAATGGTTTGGCATTATTTTCTAGAAATTCAATTTCAATGTGTTCTTTATCACTAACTTTTACTTTCTTAATCATTTTATCAAACTCAATAATTTTGAAGGCACCTTTATTTATCGAAAAACTTTTATCAAAAATATTTGTTTGTGTTAGAGTATTTGCAAAACTAATATTTGTTAAGATTAAAAACGTAAATAATATTTTATATATAAAATTCATAATCGTCTCCTAATTAAGTGTTAGTGTTAAAGAACACTCTTGTTTAAATTCATTGTCTTCATTAAAAACTACAGTTTTTGCATGAATATTATTGCTTGAAACTGGTAAAAAACTATTTGTCAATGTTGCATAAATATGTATAATTACTTGGTAGTTTGATACAGATGTATCCTCTACACAAGTTAATGAATTTGGAGCAATAGTTGCTACAAAATCTCCTTTTATATTATTTAAGCCTGTAGTTATATCCGCATCTGATTTACCTAATGATACCATTCTTGCAGAATAATCTGCAAGTGCATCTGCATTGTCTTTTACTTTTATTGCATTTGAATAATCAATAATAAAAAATAAAAACCCTACAAATATTACAAATAATACCATCCATAGTAATATTTGGTCAACTACTGCATTTTTCATTTTTTAGCCAATCTTTTTTTTGCCTCTTCATAAGAGATTTTTTTTACAACGCTTGTATGGATAAAATTATTATCACAAGTTTTGTACCATTGTCCAACTACTTCAACATAAGGGATAATTGTGTTTTTATGTAAAATTCTTTTATATTTAGACTTTTTATCTGCTTGAGAACGTGCATAGAAATTATTAGAACTACCTACAATTAGTTTATCTTTAATTTCTGAACAAAGATTATTAGGTTCTAATGTTATATTTACATCTTTTCTTTTTGCATTTTTATTATCTTTACTAGCACCATTTTTTGAGTATTCAATTACAGCACTTCTTGAAATTGTTCTTGCTTTTGCTTCGTACCATTTATATGTATAAACTTTAGGTTTTATAACTTTTACTATTTTATCAATAGTTTTAGTTTTTACATCATCTGCTGTATTTTTAATAACTTCAACTTTACCATCTTTTACTTTTTCAATTACATCTTTTTTTACAGAAGCTTGATCAGAAGGTTCAATTTGAGCTGATTCTCTTGTTTTTACCATCCATAATTGATTACCTTTATTATAATCTTTAATCAATCTTAATAAAACATCTGGTTGAACATCAAGAATTAATTGATCTGATTTTACATCAACTACTTGTTCAACTTCTTTTTTATTTACAATTCTTCTTATTTTTTGTTTTGTAATTGTTTCGGATTCTGGTCTTCCATCTCTTAAAAAACCTAATATTTTTAAATTATTAGCAGCATATTCAACAGCATAATCATAAACTTTTCCTTTTATAATTGTACCTGTTGGTATTACTGAAATAATATTAATTAAATCACCTTGAACTAAAGAGTAATCGGGGTTATGAAAAAGTGCAAATTGCATATTGTAACTACTATGTTTAAAGTCTAATATTTTTGCTCTATTTTTTTCAATTTTGGTATTTAATTTTTGTTTTAAAAATATCTCATTTTTATATATTACTTCTTTTGTATATTTACCTAAAATCTCATTTTTTAATAATGGTTTATTTAAGATAAATTGTTTTGCAACTTGAGTTTTTGTTAAATGCTTTAATTCAATTAAAGTATTTCTTTTTAAATCTTCTTTTGCAATAAAGATAGTAATTAATTCATTCTTACTTTTTAATGTTTCTTTATTTTTTTTAAAAAAGTAAAACGCTGCTCCAACTGCTGAAAGTAGTAATGATGCTAAAATCAGTATTATTACTATTTGTTTATTTACATGCATATTTACTCGCATAATCTCTCCCCCTTGTGAATATTATAATCCAATTGTTAATGTTCCACCCATAACAGG
This sequence comes from Poseidonibacter sp., assembly GCF_041821165.1. NCBI lineage: Bacteria > Pseudomonadati > Campylobacterota > Epsilonproteobacteria > Campylobacterales > Arcobacteraceae > Poseidonibacter > Poseidonibacter sp. The sequence continues at coordinate 26,923 of NZ_JBGUES010000008.1, forward strand.
AAAAACAATAAATGCGCCTAATGCAGGCAAAACAAATAGAAAAATTATTAGCATTAAATACATATTTAATGTATTAACTTTTCCTTTTATTTGATAGAACTTCGCTTGTCTCATTTCATCAGATTGCATTGCAAAAATATTTTTTACACCAATTCCTGTTTCCTCACTTAATATTAAAAAGTCAACGATTTTATCAAGCTCTCTACTATCAACTCTTTGTTTTAAATTTTCATAAGCTACTTTTGTAGAATAATTAGTCATTTCATACTCTAAGATACTAATTTCTCTTAATAACTCATCATCAATAATTCCCTTAGCTCTTTTAGAAACTTCCATAAATGAATTTTTTAAACTTCCACCTGCTTCAAGAATTACATTTACCAAGTCAAGAAAAATACCAAGATCTCTATCAATTTTCTCAATTCTTTCACTTTTAGCAATACTTATATATATTTTACCACCAAAAATGATACATAATACACCAATTGCACCTGCAATAATACCAATACTTAATGGTGCAAACATTGGAATTACAATCATTATAATTAATCCAATAAGTGAAAATAATAACCTAGCTTCCGTATATTCTTTATATGTAATACCTGCTTGTATTAATTGTAAAGTTAAATTATCATTTCGCTTAGTTTTATTTTGCTCTTCAATAATTGCTTTATTATCTAGTTTTGACAGTAATATGATATTTTGTTGGTGTCTTCTTCTATCCATATATATTAGTAGTGTTACAATTAATATACATAATAAAATTGGTCCAACAATAAGTAATAAAAGTTCTTTTTCCATCATTTTATCTTTGTTAATAAACTATTTATAAATAAGCCAAAGGCAACCCAAACAATTATAAAAAATAATTGAATTTTTCCTATTTCACTACCAAAGAAATGCGCATTTAATGAATTATCTAATGCATTGTTCATCATAATATAAGTAAAAAAGATAATAGCAATTATCATATATGTTCCAACTTTTATCTCTTTTGTTGATGAAGTAATTTCTTGTTTGATTTCTCCTTGATCATGTAATGTTTTTCTTAATTTTTCTAATGTATTTGAAAACTTACCACCTGATTTTCTACCTATTGAAATTACTAGATAAAAAATTCTTAACTCTTTTGATTCTATTAGTTTAAACATTTTTTCAAAACATTTATCTTCACCAATTACTGCTTTTTCATTTACATAAATTGAGAAAACTTTTTTTGTTAGTTCTGATTTTGAAGTAGCAATAGATTTTTTTAATGCTTGTTCAAAACCTACACCACTTTTCATCATACTTGTTACCTTATCTATTATCTCTTTTAGACTAAAGTTAAACTCTTCTTCTCTTACTTTTACAATTTTATGTAAAACTAAATATGGAAATGATGAGAAAATTATTGTAGTACATGCAAAAATTAGCTTTGATCCTGCAAGAAAATAAATAAAGAAACTAGTTAATAATCCAAATCCTAAGCAAATAGCTAAAAATACATATTCAACACCTTTCATTGAATATCCTGCAAAGGCTAGTTTTTTAACTAATGGATTTATATCATCTGTATTAATATTTGTATTTTTTTTCTTATCTAAAATTTTACTATTTGTATTAATTAAAGTATTAATAATAATTTTTTGATTATTCATTTTTATATAAAAAATAAATAAATAAAAACTAAAAGATATTAATAACATTGGTATAACAATAATAAAAAATAGAAATAGATCATCCATAACTAAACCTTATTCATTTTTTGAAAGTGTGGCCATTTATGAAATAGTTGAGGATCTTTATCTAAGAAATCATTTAGATATTTATCTTTCCAACCACACATAACAGAAGGTAAATCTTGTTCTAAAGCTTCAATAAGCATTGATTTTGGCATATCAAAATTTGGATCAAATACTCTTTTATCAATTTCAACACCAAACATATTCATTTGATCAACTGTTCTTGATGGAGTTGATAAAACTTGAAATTCACCTTTTGTTTTTTTCATATCAGAAGTATCTCTTTTAAATTCAAAAATATTATTTAAAGATACAACACCATTATCTTCAATTCTTTTTTCAATTTCTGAAATTGTAATAAGTTTTCTTGTTCCATCTGGAAATCTAACAAGTTGAATAATAATATCAATAGCAGATACCATTTGTGTTCTAATAAAGTTAATATTAGCACTAGGTCTTGCTTCTAGATACATATTTTCAATTCTTACAAGTGCTTCTTTTGTATTATCAGCATGAACTGTTGTCATTGAACCTGGATGTCCTGTATTCATAGCATTTAGCATTACAACAATTTCAGGACCTCTACACTCACCAACAATAATTCTTCTTGGACTTGATCTTAGTGCTGAACGAAGTAAGAAGTCAAGTGTAATTGCACCTTTTCCTTCTTCATTTGCCATTCTTGCTTCATAAGATCTAATAGAGTGACATGGCATTTGAGGTTGCATCTCTTTTGTATCTTCAATTACCATTAATTGTTCATTACCATCAACAAATCTAGTAACTGCATTTAAGAATGTAGTTTTACCACTTGATGTACCACCTGATACAATAATATTACATTTTCCTTTGGCTGCTTTTACTAAGAAATATGCCATTTTATAATCCATTTGACCTGAATCTATAAGCATTTCTAGTAATAATGGTATTTCATTAAATTTTCTAATAGTAACACAAGAACCGTCATTTGCAGCAATTGGAGGAATTTGAACTTCAACTCTTGAACCATCATTTAATTTACTTGAGATAATTGGATGCGCTTCATCAATTTTTCTATTATTTTCAGCAAGCATTCTATCAATAACTTTTCTTAGTTCTTCTTCACTTCTAAATGTAAAAGGTGTTTGTACAGTTTTCCCTCTATAAATAATATCAATATAATCTTTTGTATTTATAATAACATCATTTAAACCATCTTTTGCTCTTGTAAAAATAGTAGAGATATGACCATATCCAATAATATTATTTATAATCATCTCTTTTATATCATCTAATGTTTCTCTATGTAAGTTTCTTGTTTCATTAAATGATGATATAAATTCAGGTAATACTTCTTCTAAAGAGTCTAATGTAAGCTTTTTATCTGATTTTAAATTCATCATAAAATTATCATTTATTTTTAAAGCTAATTCATATAATACTTTATCTATATATAATTCTGGAAATGTAATTTCAGTACTAACAGAAACATTTCTTTTAACTTTATTTATTTTTTCTTTAACTGTTTCCTCAAGAACTTCTTCAGAATTTTCATCTATAATTAAATCTGATTTTGAAGTATTATCTTCTTGATCTTCAATTAAAGCTCTTAAACTTCTCATTATTTACCCTTTTTAAAGATTGAAGCAAACCAACCTTTACTCTTTGAAGAGTCTTTACCTTTATTGTAAAAACCTTTATCTTTTAATATTGAATCTAACTTTTTAATAAAAAGAGAATCTTGTGCTTTTTCTGATGCTAATTCGCAGTAATTCCAACATTTTCCTAAACTTTTATAATCATTTGGAATTTTGAAACTATCAAATTGTTCTTTATCTTCATTTGTCATATTTAAAATTGAAGTAACATCACTTACTGAAATTGCACTTTGTGAATCATATACAGAAAGTGCATTTTGTGAATCATATCTATTAACAATAAATGAGATTTTATCTTTTAATCCAGCTCTTTTCATTAGTGAATAAAATGTTTTTAGCTTTGAAATATGAGGAAGAGTCATTTCTGTTACAAGCCATAGTTCATTTACTACATCATATATTGTTGATTTTAAGTTTGAAGCATCTGAAATACCTATATCAATAATAATAAAATTAAAATCATCACTTGCTGCTGAAATATACTCTAATAACTTTTCAATAAAAATATCTTTTTCTAAAAATTCTTTATCTATATGTTTTTGAATTCCCGTAATACAATAAAAATTCTCGCTTTTTTTAATCAAACCATGTTCAAGATTCTTTTCAATATTAAATTCATTTGTATTAATTAAGTCAATAATAGTTTTTTCAGGTAGTGGATTTTTTTCTAAAAATAGATTACTAATTGCTTTTGTTGTTGCTAAATCAATATATAAAATATTTTTATTAGGTAAATTTGTTGCTAATAAGTCAGCCATATTCATAGCAATTGTTGTAGTTCCAATTCCTCCTGAAATACCATTTATACCAATTATTTTATTTCCAAATTTATTTTTTTGCATTAAGTTATTTCTAGTATTAATAATAATAGATTTAATATCTTCTGCTCTAAATTCATTTATTGGAATATAGTTTTGAATTCCTAATCTTCCACAATACATTGATGTATGGTGATCATTTGGTCCAATAACTATAATTAATTCATTTAAATATTTAATATATTTTTCTTGTGATTCAATTTTTTCTTGATCATTTATTAAATATATAATTATATGTTTTGTATCTTTTGATTTTATTTCATGAGAGTATTTTTTTATTGATGTACCCATACTAATTTCAACATTAAATAGGCCTTCTAATCCTGATTTCATATTTTTTGCAAACATTGCTAAATCTTCATCATGAATTAGATATATATTAAATGATATATCATTACCCATAAGTTTTCTTTTTAGCTCTCTTTGCTTTTCTAAGTGTTTATTTATTTTTAGTAATAATTTATGTAAGATTGGATTAGATTTAATTTTTTTATAAATAAGAATATATCCAAATATTATATTTTTTCTTTTTAATAATATTTTATATTTTTTTAGTTCACCACTTGGTGCATCAATTTTTTTCCCATTTTTATCAATAGAGAACTCATAAAAAAAATCATTATATTCATAATCATATGTATAATACGATATGTAGGGCATATTAGCTAGATCTGTAAATAATTCAAGCATTTCAAAGATTTGCTCACTTACCGAGGCTTTTTCTTTTATAATTTCTTGTTTTTCCTGAAAAGTATCTATTTTCATTGTCCTATCCTCGTGTATTAGTTTTATTCAACTAATTTAATTTCTTCTGTTTTTGCTGATACAACTTCTGTAATAAGTTGAATATATCTATTTCCTGGACTTGTTGTTGTTTCCATATCATAACCAGTTATTTTTAATCTTACAATACCATTTGCAATTCCACCTGTATCTAATGTAATAAAGTCCATTTCAATTGGTAAATTTTGTCCACTATTTCCAATAATATCATAAATACCAGAAGATAAGTGATTTATTTGTGTTCCCCAACTTGAAGTTGTATTTCCAAGATATGTTCCAATTAAAGATATTGGTGAATCAGTTTTCCCATCTTCAAAATCTATACTTTGCCCACTATTATAAATATTATCTAATTCTCTTGCATAATCACGAAATTCGCTCTCTCCATGTGTTGTACAACCAGATGAACTTGCATTACAATTATCAACATCAAAACCAAGATCAGAAAAATCAAATTTATTACTTAATATAAAATTACAATCACAATCACTATTTGTAAGTATTGGATAAAAAGTATCTTTATCAGAATATTGCCAACCTGCTGTTAATGAATAATTAAAACCAAGTGCATCACCAATAGCAAAATTGCTATCATTTATTGCAAATGGAGCAATTCCTGCTGAGTATGAGGAAGTTGGTTCTCCTGAATCAATAGTAGTAATAGTAGCAATTGATTGTACATTTAAAGAAAAAGAGTTTAATCCAAAAAGTTTGAACCAAAAAGTGCTTTCTTCATAGTTTGAAATATTAGCAGTTACAGTATTAGGTTGGGATATAAAATCCCAAGTATAAACAATACTAGATGAAATTTCATTTCCTAAATTTGTTTGAGTAAGCATATTGTCGTAGATATTTTCTGCAGAATCTGTATTTTGTTCAACATTTACATAATATTTTGCTAATGTTAAAACTGCATTGTCAGTAATTTTTTTTAAGTTATAATATTTGTCTCTTGCTTTCATATTATCACTTATAGTTGCACCTATACCAACTAAAGCAACAAAAAGAAAAAGTATTAGTAAGATTTGATCTATGATTGCCTTTTTCATAATTTTACCTTTAAAATTTAAATGGATAAAATTTAAATAAAGTCAAAACATCAACAATAATGGCTGATAGAAACATGACTGGCACCATTGGAGCAATCTTTCTTTTTTTTATTTTTTGAATAAATAAAAGAGTAATTGTTTGTAATAGTCCTGTTACAACTAAAAAAAGTGCAAAAGGTTCAACTCCTAAATATAAAGCAACAATCATCATGTACTTTATATCTCCACCACCTAAAATAATATGCCTATTTATTAGTAATAATACAATAAAAAAAAGTAATACAATAAAACAGAGTATTATAGAACTCATATATATATTCGAGTTTAAGAAACCAAAAACTATCATCATAACTGACATAGCAATAACAATATCATTTGGTACTAAAAACTTTCTGTAATCTGTATATGATAACAGTAAAGAAAATATATAAAATATTATTGTAAACATTTAAACTTTTTTTAATTATTATAAGAAAATGCAGTTTTAAAAGACCACATTTCCTTATATCCTAATAACAATTATTAGTTCACGTTTGCGATTGCACCAGTTGCAGAATTTTTAACAGTATTTACTTCTGTGTTAACCCATGAACTTAGTCCAACAACTGCACCAACACCAACAATAACTAATAATAAAGTTACAATAATTTTATCCATTGCACCTTTGTCACTTTTTAATCTTCTTTTAATAAAATCAAACATTTCATCATCCTTATGTAATTAAAATAAATAATTGAGTTTAATATGAAGACAAAAGAATTACTATCTTAGTACCTACATAAAAACTCGAAGTTTTAGGTCTTTTGACTACCCTGTTAAGTTAGACTTAAGAGTAGCCTTTATTTGAAATTTTGACACACATTAACTTTACTAAGCCTTAATAATTTTTATTAGGGCTTAAAAATAATTCAAGCTTTTCAACACATAATCCCATTGCAGTTGATTCAAAACCTATAACATTTTTTATATATGGTTTACAAAAACCTTCAACCATAATTGCACCTGCTTTCCCTTTGTATAAACCAGAATTTAGGTATTCTTCTTGATGTTGGTCAATGAATTTTGAGAATTCATAAGTAGTTATTGATATATCAATTACCTCTTTATCTTTACTTTTATAAATCATACAAGTGATAACTGATGTTTTATTATTGCTTTGTAAATCAAGCATTCTTTTTGCATCATTTATATCTTTTGCTTTTCTTAAAAGTTCACCATTTGCAGTAACCACACTATCTGCAACTAATAGTGGCATATCTTGGACACCATATTTTTCATAAAGCTCTTTATACTTTCCTAAAGTAGCCTGATATACAAATGATTTTGGGTTAGTTGTTTTTATTGAATCTTCATCAAAGTTACCACCATTTTGTATAAAATCGATGTTGTTATTTTTAAGTATTAGCGCCCGTGTAGGAGAGTTTGAACCTAGTCTTATCACAATTAGCCTTTTTATTTTGGCTAATTGTAGTATTTTTTTTGTTAAATTCTAAAAATTATTTTATTCCTAGTTCATATTTTACTTGTGCATTGTTACTTAGGTGCGTATAGTATGAATTTATTAAACTATTTTTAGCTTGAGTGTATTCAAGTTTTGCATCATTTACTTCTAATAAGTCATTTAATCCAGCTTTATATCTTTCATTTGCTAGGTTAAGATTTTTTATTGATAAGTCTAAACTCAAAAGACCTATTTTAATACTATCAAAACTTTGTTTCATATTAAAATATGCATTCGTTATATCTTGTGTAATTTGTAATTTTGTTTGTTCTAGTTGTTTATTTGTAGAACTTAAATTTGATATTGCTATTTTTTTATCTTTTGATGTTGAAAGGCCTGTAAATAAATTCCATTTAAGATTTAACATAATTGCTGTTTGAGATGTTTCTAGTGAACTTATATCATCAGAGTTTTTATCAGTATATGAAGCACTAGCATCAAGTGTTGGATAATATTGTGATTTAACATTTTTTATATTTGCTTTATTTGTTTTTATTAACTCTTGGTATTTTTTAATTTCAGCTCTTTGTTTTAATGCTAAGTTTATTAACTCTTCTAGATTATCATATTTTAAAGTAGTGTTTTTTGCTAAGTTTTTTATATCTTTATTTTGTGATTTTATATCAATTTGTT
>NZ_JBGUES010000009.1:0-30723 GCF_041821165.1 Poseidonibacter sp.
CATCTTTTAAATACCATAATATTAAAATTTTCCATTTCCCTGCAAGTGCATCAATCGCTGTTTCTACTGGACATTTATCAATATTTATTTCAATTTTTTTTGTCATATTTTACTCCATAGTATCTTTTTAGGTAGTACATTTCTTTTTAGTAAGTTCTTGTCTTAATATATAATTTTAGCTAAACTTTTATTATAAAAACAAACAAAGGATTAATATGAAAGCATTTTTAGTTGAAAAAGTTGGAGATAGAGAGTTTGTATCAGGTATAAAAGAAGTGTCAACACCTAAATGTGGTGAAAATGAAGTGGTTATAAAGGTTTCTTATTCATCATTAAATTATAAAGATGCCTTAAGTTCAGTAGGAAATCCAGGAGTTACTAGAAACTTTCCTCATGTAACAGGTATTGATGTAGCAGGAACAATTCATGAATCTACTTCACATATATTTACAAAAGGTGAAAGAGTATTAGTAACTGGTTATGATATGGGAATGAATACAGATGGAGGACATGCACAGTTTGTAAAAGTTCCTGCTTCTTGGGTAGCTAGAATTCCTGATTCTATTACAGATAAAGAAATTATGACATTTGGAACAGCTGGATTAACAGCAGCATTAAGTGTTCAAGAGCTTTTATTAAATGGTGTAAAACCTGAAAATGGAGAGATTTTAGTAACAGGTGCAACAGGTGGTGTGGGTTCTATTGCTGTTTCTATTTTAAATAAAATCGGATATAAAGTAGTTGCCATTTCTGGGAAAGAAAATAAGATTGACTATTTAAAAAAGATTGGTGCAAGTGAAGTAATTTTAAGAGATACATTTAATGAAGAAGCAAAAAAACCAATGATGGGCGAAAAATATGCAGGTGTAATTGATACTGTTGGTGGTGAAATTTTAGCTAATGCATTAAAATATATTAAATATGATGGTGTTGCAACTTGTTGTGGACTAACATCTTCACATGAATTAAATACAAATGTTTTCCCTTTTATTTTAAGAGGTGTTCGATTAATTGGTATTGATTCTGTTGAGTGTAAGTTAGAGAAAAAACAAGCAGCATGGGAAAAAATAGCAAGTAAATGGAAAATTGATACTTTAAGTAGTATTACAAATGAAATTACTTTAGAAGAAGTAGCAAAAGCATATAATCAATTATTAGCAGGAAGTGCTGTAGGAAGATATGTAGTAAAAATTGCTTAATTAAAAACTTTTTAATAGATTAATTAGTTATAATAAACAAAATAATTAATTTATAGGAATAACTTATGCAACAATTTTTAGAGGAAGCTAAAAAAACAAGCAGAACTATTGCTAATCTAAGTACAAAAACAAAAACAAAAGTTTTACACGAAATGGCACAATCACTAATTGATCACTGTGATTATATAATTGACCATAATAATAAAGATATAAGCAATGCGAAAGCAAATAATTTAAGTGATGCCCTAGTTGATAGATTACTATTAACAGGGCAAAGAATCGTAGATATGGCAAATGCTATTAAAATAATTGCCAACCAAAAAGAACCAGTAGGGCGAATCCTTGATGGATGGGTAACAGAAGATGGGTTAAATATCCAAAAAGTTTCTGTTCCTATTGGAGTTATTGGAATCATCTATGAAAGTAGACCAAATGTTACATCTGACACAGCTGCTTTATGTTTTAAAAGTGGAAATGTTTGTGTTTTAAAAGGTGGTAAAGAAGCTGAGTACTCAAACAAAGCTATTGCTACAATTTTAAGACGTGTATTATCTAAAAACTCATTACCAGAACAAGCAATATCATTATTACCTGATTCATCAAGAGAGGGTGTTGCAAAACTAATTAAACAAGATAAATTTGTTGATTTAATTATCCCAAGAGGTGGTGAAGAACTTATTAAATATATCAGTCAAAACTCTTCAGTTCCAGTAATTAAACATGATAAAGGACTTTGTCATACTTATGTTGATAGAGATGCAGCTCATAATAAAATTATTGACATTGCAATAAATGCAAAATGTCAAAGACCTGGTGTTTGTAATGCTATGGAAACTCTTTTAGTTCATGCTGAAATTGCACCATATATTTTACCAGGACTATATGATGCATTTATCGATAAAAGAACTGTTTTAAAAGGTTGTGAAGAGACTGTAAAACATTTAGATATCCAATGTGCAACACATGAAGATTATGATACTGAATATCTTGCTAATATTTTAAATATTAAAATTGTAAAAGATGTAGATGAAGCTATTGCTCATATTGCAAAATATGGTTCAGGTCACTCAGAAGCAATTCTAAGTGAAAACTACACTACTGTAAATAAATTTTTAAATCAAGTTGATGCAGCTTGTGTTTATGCAAATGCAAGTACAAGATTTACAGATGGTGGTGCATTTGGATTAGGTGCAGAAGTTGGTATTTCTACAAATAAGTTACACTCAAGAGGTCCAATGGGAATTAATGATTTAACAACTTATAAATACAAAATTTATGGTCAAGGACAAACAAGATAATGTCAAAAAAAATATATTGTACAGCTTCTTTTAGAGCAAAAGAAGGAAAAGAAGAAGAGTTAATAAAAGTATTACAAGCATTAGAACCATTAACAAATAGAGAAGATGGTTGTATTCAATATATTGTTACAAAACATATAGAACATCCAAATGCCACAGGGAAATCATTTCCAATTATGTTTAATGAAATATGGGCATCAAAAGAAGATTTTGAATTACACTGTAATAAAGCCTATATAAGTGAATTTTTTCAAACTCAATGTTTAGATGAAAATGGCCTAGTTCAAGAGTATAATGTAACTGTATACACAGACGAAGTAAATTAAAAACTACTTCAAAATAACATCAAAATAATTTTAAACCATTGAATAAGTAGGTAATAAAATTCCTATTTATTCAATTAACTTCTTTTAGTAATAACTTGCTATCATTTTATATGAAAATAAAAAATAACCTAATATTCATACTATCATTTTTACTGTTTTTACTTATAATTAATTTTTTAAGTCATAAATATTTAATGAACAGTTTTTTAGATATAGAAAAATACAACAATAGTAAAAGCATACATAATATACTAAATACATTTGATGAACATTTAAAAAATATTAATCTTATAACAAAAGATTATGCACATTGGGATCAAACATATAATTTTGCTAAAGATATAGAAAATAATTTTTTATATGAGAATTTTAGGGAAGATTCTGCTACTTTAGAAAATTTAGACTTAGATTTTATTATTTTTACTAATGAAGATAACTCTATAAAATTTTCAGATTTCATAGGTGAATACCAAAAAACTACAAGTGATAATATTAAAAATAATATTCTTAAAGAGTTTAAAAATAAAGATGATTTTACAACTTTATATAAGTACAAAGAAAGTAAAGATAATTATATATATTTTTTAATCTCAAAAGCTAGAGTTGCAAATAGTGATAATACGAAAAAAACTAACTCTTTTATGTATATTGGAAAAGTGATAAATTTAGCATTTTTATCTAATATTGAAAAATCTTTTAATAAAATTGAAATAAGTAACAAAGAAGTAAATACAGATACTTATATTCAATCTAAATATTTAAAAAATATAAATATTGAAACTATAAATGAAGATGATTTATCTTTTAATACTTTAGCTTTTCATAATATGAAAAAAGAGTATGTATTTTCGATTATTACTCAAAAAAATAGAACCTTAGTGAAAAGAGGTAAAGATACTATTTTTGCGTATAATCTTGCAATTTCTGGCTTTTTATTTTTTATATTTATTTTAATTTATAGACACCAAATATTCTTACAAAATTACAGTAAACGCTTAGAAAGAAGTGTAGATAGAAAAACAAAACATTTAAAATCTACAAATGAAAAATTGCGTATTTTATCTCAAACTGATGAATTAACAAAAATAAATAATAGAAGAAACTTCTTTACATTAGGAATAAAAGCTTTAAAAAAATGTATTAATAAAAATCTGAATTTTTCTATTTTAATGCTTGATATTGATAATTTTAAAAAGATAAATGATACTTATGGTCATGCCATAGGCGATAAAATACTTATTCACCTTAGTCAAACAATAAGTGAGATATTAGATAAAAAGCATATTTTTGCAAGATTAGGTGGAGAAGAGTTTGCTATTATATTTATAGATATAAGTGATGAACAAGCCTATAGTATATCAGAAGAGATAAGAAAAACAATTGATGAATCTTTAGTAGAAATAGAAAATGATTCTTTAAGTTACACTATTAGTATAGGTCTTGCAAATAGAGATAATTATACTAATATAGATGAGATTCTAAATGAAGCCGATAGCTTATTATATTGTGCAAAAAATAGAGGTAAAAACCGTATTATCAGAAATAGAAATGAAAAATAACATTTCTATTTTAACTACCAATCAATACGGTTTTGTTCATCAATTTCATATCTAATAAATTTAGACATTTTTTTAATTTCTTCAACTGTATATTTATTCATTTGAAAATTCATAACTACTGATTTAATCTTTTTAGTTTTGTATGCTAAAAGAGATTTATAAATCTGCTTTTCACTCATATCACTTACAAGTCTATCTCCATTTGTTGACATTTGCCACTGTTTCCCATGACATTGATAACAATCTTTTACTAAATTTTTACTTTGTGTTTGCATATTTGTTTTTATATTCATATTTAAAACCAATACATCAAAACAAGTTAATCTTGATTGATAAGTTGATATTTTTGAACACTTTAAAAGTTCATCTTTTAAATCTAATTCAAAAGAGTATGAAGTAGAACAAAACAGTAAAAAAAGTAAAAGTTTTTTCATAATATTACCTTTGTGATAAAGCAAGTTTAATGCCTAGTGAGATTAGTACAAAAGAAGTAAGAATATTCATATATTTTACAATATTTGGATTTTCTAATAGTTTTGAGCTTAATAAATTTCCAGCAATTCCAATGCTTGAAAATACGATTATTGTCATTAACATAAAAATAGCTCCGAGAATAACCATTTGAAGAGGTATATTTCCAGCTTCAACACTTACAAATTGTGGTAGAAAAGCTAAAAAGAAAATTGATACTTTAGGATTTAAAATATTCATAATAAAACCTTTAATATATAACTTTTTTAGTTCACTACTTGAGTTTTGAACACTTAAATCTAAAGTTTCATTTCTATATTTAAAAGCTTGATATGCAATATAAAGCAAATAAGCAGCACCTGCAAACTTTACAATATTAAAAGCTAATTCAGATGTTTGAAAAATTACAGATATCCCAAATGCAGCAGCACTTGTATGAATTATAAGTCCAGAACAAAGCCCTAAAGTAGTTACGATTGCAGCCTTTTTACTTTTTGTCATACCTTGAGTTAATACATAGATATTATCAGGCCCTGGAGCTAAACATAATAAAAAAGAAGCTCCAATAAATATCATAAGTTGAGTTATTTCTATCAATATATATTCCTTAAAAAAATAATTATAACACAAATTTATTAAATTCGTTTTATCTAATTTGCCATACCACCAAATGAACACCATTACTTAATATACTTCTTAAATCAAGGAGTTATTATGCCATATGCAAAAAAAAGATATTTGACTTATATTTTTATTACACTGTTTACGTTTATTGTTCCATTTATTAAAATAAATGGTAACCACTTGTTGCTTTTATCATTTGATAAACTTCAATTTCATTTATTTGGTTTTGTATTTAATGTGAATGAGCTATATGTTATGCCATTTTTATTGATGTTTTTGTTTATTGGAATTTTTGCAGCAACAACTATATTTGGTAGGGTATGGTGTGGTTGGGCTTGTCCTCAAACAATATTTAGAGTTATATATAGGGATTTAATAGAGAGTACGATTTTAGATATTAGAAGAATTAAAAACAAACAAAAAGATATAGATTATTCAAAAACTTCTAATCAAATTAAAAAATATATTTCAATAATTTTATGGATAATAATTTCTTTGATAATTTCAACAAATTTCATGTGGTATTTTGTGCCTCCTGAAGATTTTTTTGCTTATATGCAAAACCCAATTGAACACTCATTTATGATTATTTTTATACTTACTGTTGCAATGTTTTTAGTATATGATATTGTATTTATGAAAGAGAATTTCTGTGTATATGTTTGTCCATATTCAAGAATTCAATCTGTTTTATATGATAATGATACAAAACAAGTTGTATATGATACTAATAGAGGTGGAAATGTTTATGAAAATAGAGAGAAATCGATATTTCATTTAAAAGAGTGGAAATCAAATGAAGAGTGTACAACTTGTGAAGCTTGTGTAAAAGTTTGTCCAACTCATATTGATATTAGAAAAGGTCTACAAGTTGAGTGTATTAACTGTTTAGAGTGTTCTGATGCTTGTTCTACTGTTATGGGAAAACTTGGTAAAAAATCACTTATAAACTGGGGAAGTACAAATAGTGTACTTAATAAATTAAATTCAACAATATTTACAAAACGAAATTTGATTTATTTTGCTTCTTTAATGATATGTGTTATTTTAGCTATTTCTTTTGCATCAAAAAAAGAGTACTTTTTACTTAATATAAATAAAACAACAAAACTTTATGAGATAAAAGAGAATAAATTAGTTCAAAATCACTATATATTAACATTCCATAATACTCAAGATAAAGATTATACTTATAATTTAAAACTAGAAGATAATGAGAACTTTGAGATTTTAAGATTTAAAGAGTTTAAATTAGAAGCTGGTAAAAAAATAAAAAAAGTACTAATTTTACAAACAAAAAAGAAGATGTTTTTATCTGATAAAAAAACAAGTGCTTTAAAAGTAAAAATTATATCTTTTGCAAAAGAAGATAAAAAAGTACAACTTTCAAGAGAATTATCGTTTCTTTATCCACGAAATGATTTAATCAAATAATTATATGGAGTTATCCTTTGATAACTCCACTTTAAGATATATATTTATTAATATCAACTTCATCTATTTGCTCAGGTTTTAAATAAGACCTAGCATAATCTAAATAAACACCACTTGTTAAAAAAAGTTTAAAAATATCTGCATCTATATGTTCATCTTTTACCATAAAACTCAATATTTTAATTGACTCAGATAGTTTTTTACCCTCTTTATATGGTCTATCAGAAGCACTTAAAGCTTCAAAAATATCAGCAACGGCCATAATTCTAGCAGGAATTGACATATCCTCTTTTTTTAATTGTCTTGGATATCCTGTTCCTATTAAAGTTTCATGATGTGCTCCTGCATATTCAGGAACTTTTTTTAGTTGTTTAGGAAAAGGTAGTTGTTCTAGCATTTTAATTGATAAGATTATATGCTCTTGAATTTTATATCTTTCCTCTTTTGTTAATGTTCCTCTTTCAACTGTTAAATTATAAATCTCACCAAGATTATATAAATGTTCTGGAACCTCTAATTTAAATCCTTGTTGTTCATACTCTTCTTTTGAAAAGTTAGTTCTAGGAATTATATGCTCATTTTTATTTGCAATAATATTTTCAATATTTGATTCTTTTGGTTTTGTTCTTAATAACTCTTCTCTTGAAAGACCAAGTTTATCATCAAAATGTCTTGTCCATTGACGTTTTGATATTTCATAAATTCTATCTTTACTTTCACTACTCATAAACTCAGTTCCAACATTTGAATTAGCAATAAATTCAAAATCATTTTTTAATTTATCATGTTCAACTCTTAGCCATATTTCTACTTCTTTTTTATCTTCATTATTATTGATTTTTTTTAAAGATTCAATAATTAAATCTCTATATACAACTTCAAATCTAGTTCTTATTTCATGAATTCTATTATATATAGTTTCAAGTTTTGTTGCTTTATCAACAACATATTCAGGAGTAGTAACCTTACCACAATCATGTAATAAAGCTGCGATTGTAATCTCTCTTAGTTCATCTTCATTATTGATTTTAAAATCTTTAAATGCCTCATTATCACATAAAGAAGCTTTTTTTGCTAACATAAGTGTTAATATAGGAACTCTATTACAGTGACCTCCTGTATATTCAGATTTTGCATCAATTGCACCTGCTATTACTTCAACAATTGAATCCATTAATTTTATTTGAGCTTCTTCATACTCTTTTATTGAACTTGACATAGAAACAAGAGATTTTGATAATTGGTGTATCTCTTTGATTCTTGTATTAACTTGTTTTACATCATCAAATTTTCTTTGTTTAATCTTTTCATTCTCAATTTCTAAATCATAAATAGGCTGTGTAATTAATCTAGTTGAAATCCATACAAAAGGCAAAATAATTGACATAAGAAGTATATTTAGAACTATTGAATAAAATATTTTTTCATTTGATGATTTCATTATTTCAGATTGAGGAATAAGAATAGATAAGTAACCTTGATATTCTGAATTTGAGTTTATACTAACACTTGATACAAAATACTCTTTATCATCAATTTTTAATATCTCACTTTTTTTATTTAGTGTTGATTCAAGAATATTTTCTAAATTTTTATGATAGTTTTTACTCTCTATATTTGAAGCAATAATTTTTTTATCTTCACCAAATAGATAAAATTGGCTACCTTTTATTCTTTCTTGTTTCTTTAAAAAATATGAAAAGTTCTGTAAAGAAATATCAAGTGCAATTACAGCTTTATTGTTTTTTAATTTCTTTGCATAAGTAATTCCATGATTATTGATATTTGAAAATAGATATGGTGAAGTCTTGATTATCTTAGAATCATTTTTATCTGCTTTGATATACCATGGTCTTATAGTTGGTCTATAAGTAGCCGTTGTTACTTCTTTTCTAAGAACTTTTAAGTCTTTATCTAAAAAGGTATCTTCTTTTATTCGTTTATTATTTTCTTTAAATATCTTTACAAGAAGCCATCTTTCATCCTTATTTACATCATATTTTCGTTTTAGTTTTTCATCAATATTTAGGTTTATTATTTCATAAAAATTATCATCATCATAACCTATATATAAAGAATATATAAAGTTTTTATTTTTTATTACTGTTGTAAACTTATTTATAATATCAGCTTCTTGGCTAATAGTAGGGTAGGTATCAATATCTTTTGAAAGTTCCAATAAAGATATTATATCGTGACTTATTTCATCAAATTTTTCAACATTTTCTTGCATTTTTTCTGATGTTTCATCTATAAGTTTTACAGTAGAAGAGTAAGCTAAATCTTTTGAAGAGTAATACTGTATAAATAATGAAATTGATGCAGTTGTTGCAATTAATAAAAAGATAACAAGTAAAATTGTGGGTCGTATTTTAATGTCATTAAAACTATTCATTCTATTTCCTAATGTATATAATAATATTATTATATACTAAATATAGAATTTTATATACTTTTGTCTATTTAAATTTTAATATTATCTAGAAATATCAGCTATAAATATTTTTCAATATAGATTGTAAACTCTGCACCATCTTTTGTATTATGCACATTTAATTTGCCTTCAAAACTCTCTTCAATTATCTGTTTTGCTAAAAATAGTCCAATACCTGAACCTTCTTTTTTAGTAGAAAAATAAGCATCAAATACTTTATCAATATTTTTATTTTTTATTCCACCAGCATTATCTTTAATAGAAATTATAACCTCAGCATCATTGGCTTTTACCTCTAAGAAAATAGATGGTTTTTCTATGTCTTTTAGTGCATCATTCGCATTTGATAATATTGCTAAAACTACTTGTGATAGTTCATTTTTAATACCATATACTTTTACCTCATCATTTGTAGCAAATTCAAAAACTAAGTCAATATTTCTTTTTTTTAAATCAGCACTTAAAATTGTAAGGCTATTTTGTATTGCTTCTTTTACACTAAACTCTTCTTTTTGTTTTGATGGTGTATAAAACTCTTTAAAATCATCTATTGTTTTAGATAAAAACTGTAATTGTTCATTTGCTTGAGATACTTTTTTATTAAAATACTTTTCATCTAGTTTTTGATTTTCATATCGTTTTTTTATATTCATTAGTATATATGAGAGATTATTTAAAGGTTGTCTAAATTGATGTGTAATATTTCCAATCATTTCACCACTTTTGGCTAACTTTGATTGTTGAACTAACATACTCTCATAATTCTTTTGTTCTTTTTGTAAGTTATTATACTTATATGATATTGATATAGTAAATAGTATAGCTTCTATTGCAAAAGCTATTAATACTATATCCATATAACCTTGTGCAAAGTAATACTCTTTGAAATCTAAAACAAATAAAACAAAACATAATACCGACCAGCCAATAACATAAACAATAGTAGGTTTAAATCCTTGTTTTAAATTAAATATAACAGATACAAATAAAATGGCATAAATAATAGTATATGGTAAATACTCAAAAAGCAAATAATGATAGAAGGCAGTTAATATTACTATATTTAATAAAGCAGTATTTATTAACAACTCTTTATAGTTTGATATTACAGGGAAGAACTTTCCTTCATAAAAAGCAATAGCAAAAACAAGAGCAGATAAACTTGCAAAAATCAAAGCTAACTCTTGAAAGAAAAAAGAGAAATCAAATAGTTTACTATATATAACAATAAAGCATAAAGAGAATATCTGCATTAAACAATAAGATATATATATAATCTCTTTTGAGTATATATATCTAATAAACGTATATACTATAGTCATAATCAAAATACCAAAAGTTATTCCAAATGACAAAATAGTATTTAAATCATACATTGATTTTATATCCCATTCCTGATAGATTTGATATAAGCTCATTTGGAAGTTTTGATTTAGTATTTTTAATTACAGTTTTTAGTGCATCTTTACTCATAACGCCATGGCTCCATACAAAGTTTTCTATCTCTTCATATGTTACATATCTATCTTTATTTTTTATTAGTAGTGTTAATAGCAATAACTCTTTTGCTCTTAGTTTAACTATTTGTTCATCTACTACTAAAGTTTGATTAAACATATCAAAGTATGAGTTTGTATCTAGTTGTACTATATTTGATATATCATTTTTTAAACTATGTATACATAAACTTATAGCTTCATCTAAATCTTTCTCATTTACTGGTTTTATTAGATACTTCACAAGTTTAAGCTCAATGGCTTTTAATAAGTAATCTTTATCAGAAAATGCACTTATAACAATAACTTGTGTTTTGTCATCATTTTTTCTTATTCTTTGGACAAACTCTAAGCCATTTAATTTAGGCATTTGTATATCTGTTATTATAATATCTGGTTTATGTTTCTCATATAACTGTAATGCAAGTATTGCATCACTTGCTTCATATATATGCTCAAAATAGTTTTCTAAATATTCTACACCATTCTCACGTGCAATATCATCATCTTCGACATATAGTATTTTTATATTTTTATTTGATTCTTTTAGCATTACATATTATAACTAATTTTCTTTATGATAAAATCCCAATAATAAATATGGGCAAAGGTTATAATTTGAGAGAATATAAATCAAAATCAACAGAAATAATTGTAACAACAACTATAGATACTCCACTTGGAGAAATGTTTGCAGCAGCTTCAAAAAAAGGTATTGTAATGTTATGTTATTTTACACCTTTTAATATAGAAGCAAAAATAGATATTCTAAGAAAAAGTTTTGATGCTGATGTTATTCCATCAAATAGTGAATACTTTAATATGCTAAGATTGCAATTAGATGAATACTTTAAAAAACAAAGAACTACTTTTGAACTTCCTATGCAGTTTGTAGGTACATCTTTTCAAGTAAAAGTATGGAAAGAGTTAATGCTAATTCCATATGGTAAAACATTAACACTAGATGAATTAGCTTCTAAAATACCTGAGTTAAAATCTTCAAAAGGTTTAGAGAGTCCTTGTGCTCAAAATATGTTAAATATTATAGTTCCATGTCATAGAGTTACCAAAAATGATGGTAGTTTTAATATCTATGCAGGTGGAGATGAAAAAAAAGAGTTTTTAATTAACTTAGAAAAAGAGTAAGATTGATAGAGAAAGCTATATTTAGACAATACGATATAAGAGGTATTGTAAATAAAGAATTAAACGAAGAAAATACAAAACTTATAGGTTACTACTTAGGTTTAGAAGTAAAAAAAAGAACAATACAAACTCCATATATAGTTGTAGGTTTTGATATTAGAACACATTCACAAATGTTATTTAAAGCATTAATTTCAGGTCTTAATGAATCTGGCTGTATTGTATTAAATATTGGACTTGTAGCAACAGGAGTTAACTACTTTGCTTCATATCAAGAGTTTGATATAGATGGAGAGAAAATTAAGCCAAATGCATCTGTTATGATTACAGGTAGTCATAATGCAAAACAGTATAATGGTTTTAAAACTACTATAAACAACGACCCATATTTTGCAGATGACTTAATCACTTTATATAACACTATCAAAGAAAATCAAGATATACAAATCAAAGATAATCATAATTTTATAGAAATAGATGCAAAAACATTATATATAGACTATATGGTAAATCAATTCTCACACTTAAAGAATTTAAAACATAAGTTTGC
This sequence comes from Poseidonibacter sp., assembly GCF_041821165.1. Lineage (NCBI taxonomy): Bacteria > Pseudomonadati > Campylobacterota > Epsilonproteobacteria > Campylobacterales > Arcobacteraceae > Poseidonibacter > Poseidonibacter sp. Next base: position 12,538 of record NZ_JBGUES010000009.1, read on the forward strand.
AATTGATTGTGGAAATGGTGTTGCAGATACTGTTATTACAGATATTTTAGATGCTCTAAATTTAGATTATAAAGCCTTATATACACAAGCAAATGGAGACTTTCCAAATCATCATCCAGATCCAAGTAATGAAAAAAACTTACATGATTTAAAAAACTTATTAGTAGATGATTGTTTTTATGGTTTTGCTTATGATGGTGATGCTGATAGAATTGCTGTATTAACACAAGAGCATAATATAAAAGGTGATATTTTAGCCTTACTGTTTTCAAAGACTATGAAAAACCCTGTAATCATAGGTGAGGTTACATACTCTCAAAATGTGTTTGATGAGATTAATACTCATGGAACTACTATTATGGATAAAACAGGTTATTCAAACCTAAGATTAAAACTAAAAGAGTTAAATGCTGATTTAGCTGCTGAGGTTTCAGGACATATTTTTTTTAATGATAGGTATTATGGATATGATGATGCTATATATGCAACACTTAGAGTTTTAGAACTAATTTATAATGGAATGAATTTAGATGAAGAGATAAATAAACTTCCAAAAAGTTATACAAGTGAAAATATAGAAATAGCAGTGAATGAAGAGTATAAATTCTCTTTAATGAAAAAAATAAAAGAATTAATCACAAAAACACAAAGAGGTTTTCCAATTATTAAAGAGATAATTGAAGTTGATGGAATAAGAATCATATTTGAAAATGGTTGGGCAATAATACGTGCATCAAATACAAATGCAATATTACTTACAAAATATGAAGCAACAACACAAGCAACTGCTTTAACATATAAAAAAGCTTGTGAAAATCTAATACAAAAGGCAAAAGATGAACTTAATATCACTTCAAATGAAAACAAGTGAAAACTTTGAAGAAAACTTAGAACACTTAAAAAAACTTATTTTACAATGTGAAGATAACTCAATCATATTAGCCCCTGAAATTGCTCTTAGTGGTTTTTGTTATGATAGAATGCAAGAAGCTTCTACTTTTGCTTTAAAAGCAATACCACAGCTTCAAGAACTTGCTATTAATAAAACAATTGCTTTAACAATAATTACAAAAGAAAATGATAAATATTTTAATACTCTTTATATTTTCAATAATCAAAAAATTATTCATAATCAATCAAAAGTACAACTATTTCCATTAGGAAATGAATTAGAACATTTTCATGCAGGAAATGAAGAAGATATAAAAATCATAGAAATAGATGGTTTAAAAATTGCAACATTAATTTGTTTTGAATTAAGATTTCCAAAACTTTGGCAAAAGGTATTAGGTGCAGATATTGTTTTAAATCCTGCAATGTGGGGATTAAAAAGAAAAGATCATTATGAAACTATTTCAAAATCACTTGCTTTAGTAAATCAATGTTTTGTAATAGCATCAAATAGTGCAAATGATAATATGGCAAAAGGAAGTGCTATTATTTCTCCTTTTGGAAATGTTTATAAAGATGATAATAAAGAGATTTTATCTCAAAAAGTTGATTTAGAAGAGATAAAAAAAGTTAGAAAATATATCAATATAGGATTAGATAAATAATGAAAGAAACAAAATCAATAATCTTTGTATGCTTAGGTAATATTTGCAGGTCTCCAATAGCTCAAGGAGTTGCACAAAAGTATATAGATGAAAAGAAACTAGATATTATAGTAGATAGTGCAGGAACAGGTGATTGGCATGTAGGAGAAGCTCCATGTCCTCATTCTGTTAAAGTTGCACAAATGAATAACGTAGATATTTCAAATCAAAAAGCAAGACAAGTTACAAAAGAGGATTTTACAAAATATGATTTAGTTGTAGCACTTGATGATTCAAATATAGCTAATCTTAAAAAACTTGGGGCTACAAATATTTTAAAACTTGGAACTTTTGGATATGAGGGAACAGATGTTCCTGACCCATATTTTTTTGATGGCTTTGAAGGTTTTGATAAAGTCTTTGAAATGATTGATACTTGTGTAAAAAATTTAATAGATAAGAAGTTAGTTTAACTTCTTATTTTCTAAAGTAATAGTTGCTCTTGGTTCATCAATATAATAACCTTGAGCATAATCTATATCTAACTCTTTCATTTTTTCAAAAATATCTTCATTTGATACAAACTCAGCAATAGTTTTAAAACCTTGTCTTTTTGCAAAATCTACGATTGTTCTTACAATTTCTTCAGAGTTTTTATTTACTAAAATATCTTTTATCATTGATCCATCAATTTTTATATATGAAACATTTAATTTTATTAAATATTCAAAGTTTGAATATCCTGTTCCAAAATCATCAATAGCAATTCTACAACCTAAATCTTTTACCTTATCTATAAAACTATTTACTTCATCAAAGTTATTAATACCCTCTGATTCTACAAGTTCAAATACAACTTTATGAGCATTATTATACTTCTTTAATTGTTCGATAATAAAGTTAGATAAAGTTTTAGATGTAATATCTTCTATTGTTAAGTTAATTGAAAACTCTTTATCTATATCTTTAAAATACTCAAATGACGTCTCAATAACTTTTTTTGTTAATTGTAAATATTGCTTAGATTTTTTTGCAATATCTAGGAAAAAATACGGAGAAATCGCTGTATTATTTTCATCTATTAATCTAATTAAACACTCATACTTTTCAATTTCTTTAGTTTTAAGATTATAAATTGGTTGATAAAAAGGAACAAATCTATCTTCTTCTAAAGCTTTTTTGATTTTAAATGTCCATTCAATATTTTTTTCATATACCTTCTCAAGATTCATAGTTTTATCATAAACTACAATCTCATGTCTTGATTTTGATAACTTCTTAACCATACTTGCACTTGCAATTAAGTTATCTTTGTTTTCATACGAAATACTTACAGATACTTTTACAAAAATCTCTTTTTTTGCAATTAAAAAAGGATGTGAAGATAAATCGTTTGATATAGCTGTAAGGCATTTTACAAATTCATCTTTATTCTCTTTATCACATAAAATTGCAAACTCATCAGAATATAATCTGTAAAATGAGTATTTAGCAGAAGGCAATAAGTTTTTTATTCTTTTACTAATAAGTTTTAAAATTCTATCACCTACAACATGACCATAGAAATCATTGATTTGACTAAAACTATTAATATTTAATAAAGCAAAATAAGGTTTCTTAGACTTTTTAATATCTTCTAATAATTTAAATCTATTTCCCTCTTTTGTAAGATAATCTTCTCTTAAAATCTTTTCAAGAACCTTTGTTTTTTCAACTAACTCAGTAACATCATGTCTAATAGCAATATACTCAACAATATTGCCTTTTTTATCTAAAATAGGAAGAATAGTAATATTAATATGATAAAGTTCACCATTCTTTTTTCTATTTACTAAAATACCTTTCCAAGTACCTTTGTTTTTGATTGTTCTCCATAACTCTTCAAACTTTTCATTTGATGTTTCACCTCTTAGTATATTATGAGGTTTACCCATTACTTCTGCTCTTGTATATAAAGATATTTCACAGAACTTATCATTTACATAAGTAATATTTCCAGCTAAGTCTGATTTCGAAACAATATTACTTTCATCCATTGCTTTTTTATATTGGTCTAAAGCAAAATCTGATTCTTCAACTCTTTCATTGGCTTTTACAAGTCTACTTACCATACTAGCAGGAATACCACCTAGGAAAAATGCTAAAGGAATTGCAATCACTAAAATTATAAGTAATTCATAAAATAAGTAATTATTAGTTCTATTATCAAAAGGTACTAAACTCTTTTTAAAAGGCTCAAGAACAATAATTAAACCCTCAGGTGTTAAGACACTTTTACTAATATTCTTTGAGAATATTCTATCATCTTGAAATTTTTCTAAAGAAAGCACACTATTAGAAAAGCTTGGTTGATACTCTTTAAAGTTAAGTTTCTTATCTAGATACTTACTCCAATTTAAATTTTGTTTATCTTGATTTTTTGAACTTATTATAAAATTACCAGCTTTATCAATTAATGATATTTTAAATTCATTAGAGCTTATAATTGAGTTTAGGAACTCCTTTGTTGATATATTTAAAATTAATATACCTTCAAATTTATTATCTTTATAAATAGGAGTCGATAATCTAAGAGTAGGTTGGATAGGCTTTTCTATCTTTTTATTTTCAATATTTAAATCTAAAGATGACACCCATATATTATTTTGTGGTATTTGCTTTGTTTCTTTAAAATAGTACCTATCTTCTTTATTCTGTAAATCTTCATCTAAAGTAAATTTTTCTATTTTTGTATTTTTATCTCTATATATTTTAATATTTTCAATACCATCTTTAGAAATAAATCTTAATTGCATTAAACTATTATCTGATTCAAAAATAACTCTAAATAAATCTTTTGTATTAGACTTATTTTTAATAATTGTTTTATCTTCTAAATATTCATTAAAGATTGTACTATCTTTTAAAATATTTAAATATTTTGATTTTTCTTTTATAAAGTTTGAAAATTCTAATTCTTTTTTATTTATTTCTTTTGATGCTAAGTTATATCTATCTTCTATAATCGATTTATTATGAAAATAATTGTTTGTAAAATAGGTCAAAACAGCAATTAGCAAACCAAAAAAAGATAGTATTAATGAGAGTGAAATTTTTGTTTGTAAGCTATTCAATATATATATCCTATTTAATTTTATTATTAGTCAAATATAATATCATATTCTAATGTATTTAATAGTTATTTTTCTATAAATTAAAAGCTTTTTAATGATTTTTTACAAGCTATTTAATTTTGAATAAAGAAAAATTAAAAATCCTCAATTCTTGTATTAGTCGAGTTTCCACTACTAAATAAATTATTAAAATTCAATAAAATTTATCGAAAATTTGACAAAAAAAGCATTTTTTTATATAATCATCACTAAAAATTAAGAAAACCAAAGGGGATCTTTTTGAATAAAAAAGTTATTTTGATAGTTTTATTATTTATTACTAATATTTATGCGTCAAATTTTGATGCGAAAAGATTATCTGCAAAAGATATTAGTACATTAAAAGAAATTAAAGAATATGGCAAAGAACATGGCTTAAGTTATTCACTTATGGCTATTGCAATCAAAGAATCATCTATAGGAAAATTTCTTGTAAATGTTGATAGTAAAGATTATGGATTATACCAAGCAAATATAAAAACTGTAGTATCAAGACATAATGTTAAAAATACTCCATGGAATAGAAATAGATATGCAATGAGATTAGTTACTGATTTTCAATTTGCAACTAAAAATGCTATTGCTGAATTAACTTACTGGAAAAAAATCCATAAAAATGACTGGAGAAAAGTTTGGGGAAGTTATAATGGTGGTTGGAAATATAATAGCAAAAGAGCTAGAAAATACTCACAAGATATCGCAAGTATAATCAAACAACTAAAAAAAGTTAAGGTCTAAATAAAAAAAGTTTCTTATTCCTTTTGGAATTAAGAAACATCTTCTTTATTACTTTTATCACTCTTTTTTTCTTTATCCATTTCTTTATCTACTAAATCAGGATTTAAATCATTTTCTAATTGTACTTTTTCATCTTTTAACTTTTGACTAAAAGGTGTTTCATGACCTGTTTCTAAAACCTTAGCTTGTGATACCCAGTTATTATCTCTTGAATATCCAGGTAAAGAGATTAACTCATCTGCCCAATCACAGTTTTTATTAGACCATTGTGATATTTGATCATAATGGAAAATACCCATTTTATTTAAGCATACTTCAATCTCATCATCAATACTTTTTATTCTTGTTAAGTCATCTTTTTTCAAAAACTTTGGTGCACTTAAAATCAAAGGTTTATTATAAACATTAGAATTCTTTTTGAAAATAGGGTTTAAGTTTGTATTCTCTTTTTTTCTTTTAATAATATCTCTGTTTTGTAAAAAAGAAGAGTATCTATTATCACCAATCTTACCTACTAAATAACCAATTAAAAATCCAATTACTAATGCAATTACTAAATTTGCAATAATTAAAGAAGCTACTTCTATCATTATTTTACTCCTACTATATTAAATTCTATTCTTCTGTTTATCAAAGATAAACCATTTTTATCATCTTTAGCAATCGGAAATTCTTCACCATATCCCATAGCTGTTAATCTATCTTTATTAATTCCATAATAAATTAATGCTTTTCTAACACTATTAGCTCTTAATTGAGATAGTTTCTTATTTAAAGAAGCTTTACCTCTTGAGTCTGTATGTCCTGCAACTTCAACCATAAGACTATCATATTTATTTAATATTTTTGCAATATCTTTTACTGCTAAGATTGATTCTTTTGTGATAGTTGTACTTCTTCTTTCAAAAATTATCTTTTTATCTTTTAAGATAGTATTGATTTCTTCTTGAATAATTTTTGTATCAACTTCAGGTTCTTGTTTTTCTTCTATAACTTCAGGACTATTTTCTTCTTTTATTTCTTGTTCTACTTGTATTTCTTCTTCAACTTGTATATTTAAAGTTTCTGTCTTAATCTCTTGTGTGATTTCTTCTGTTTCTTCTTTTACTTCATCATTAGCAATCACGTCTTCTGTTTGAACTAAAGCCACAGGAGTTTGTTCATTATTTTTTTCTTTAAATTTTTCTAATATTTCAACTTTAATTTCATTTACTGTTTTAATAAATAACTCAAATTTATTTGAAATAGTAGATGTTTCATTTTTTACTGTACTTTCTGATAAACTCTTATTGTAATCAAAAGAATTTACACTATAAACAACTAATAATACAAACATAAACAACAAAAAAATAATCTTTTTACCTAGTGACATTGTATCCCTTTTTTATAATAATATTATTATATCTATTTCATTTGAAATCTAAGTTATTTTTATAAATAAATTAGACATATTTTTTAGATATGATTATACTAGATTTTAATAAGAAGGTCCTTCCATGCAACATATCATTAATTCAGCTCAAACTTGTTTAGATTGTAAAAAACCAAAATGCGAAAAAGGTTGTCCTGTAAGTACACCAATTGCAGAAATGATAAGATTATTTTTATCAGGAAATATTAAAGAAGCTGGAGAAAAAGTTTTTAATAATAACCCATTATCAATAATCTGTTCACTTGTTTGTCCACATGAAAAACATTGTGAAGGACATTGTGTTTTAAATAAAAAACATGTTCCTGTAAATGTTGGAGGAATTGAGAATTATATTTCAACTTATTATATGAATTATAAAGAGTTTGAAAAACCAGAACAAAATGGAAGAAATATCGCAATTATTGGTTCAGGTCCTGCTGGAATTAGTCTTGCAATGATTATGTCGATAAAAGGATACAAAGTAACAATATTTGAAGCTCAAGATAAAATTGGGGGAGTTCTTAGATTTGGAATTCCTGATTTTAGACTTGATAAAACAATCATTGATACAATAGAAGAAAAACTACTAAAAGTAGGGGTAAAAATCAAAAAAAATAGCATGATTGGTAAAAATATTACAATTGATGATTTATTTAGAGATGATTTTGATGCTGTATTTATAGGAACAGGTGTATGGAGACCTAAAAAACTTGGGATTAAAGGTGAAAGTTTAGGAAATGTACATTTTGCTATTGATTATTTAAAAACACCAAAAGCCTATGATTTAGGTAAAAAGGTTATTGTTGTGGGTGCGGGAAATGTTGCAATGGACGTAGCAAGAACAGCAATAAGAAATGGTGCTAGAGAAGTTCAAATCATGTATAGAAAAGATGAAGAACAAATGCCTGCTGAAAGAATTGAAAAAGAGCATGCGAAAATAGATGGAGTAAAATTTAATCTATTTAAATCTCCACTTGAGTTTACAGAAGATGGAATAAAATATGAAAACACAAATCCAAATGAAGATAAAAGTATTGGTTTTGAAACAGCTGATTCTATTTTAATCGCAATTAGTCAAACAGCAAGAGATTTAATTGTAAAAAACAATGCAGGACTAAATCTTGGTGATAATGGCTTGCTACAAAGTGATGAAGATGGTAGAACTACAAGAAAAGGTGTATTTGCTTCAGGTGATGTAGTAACGGGTGCTAGAACAGTTGTAGAAGCTGTTGCTTTTTCTAAAAGAGTTGCCTTATCTATTGAAGAGTATATTAACACTTTAGAGCAAAAAGAAAACGAATCATAAACTGCTTTTTTTAACTGCATTGATATATATCAATGTAATTGCACTTTAATACTCTTATAATTCGAAAAATTTATATTAAATATTTTAAGGATTATAAAAATGAGTATGTTTTGTTATCAATGTGAAATGAGTCAAAAAGGTGGCTGTGGAAGTACTGGTGCAGTTGTTGGAACTTGTGGTAAAGATGAAAACTTATCAAGATTACAAGATATCATGATTTTTGGTTTAAAAGGTCTTAGTGCATATAGAGAGCATTTAAATACTTTTAAACCAGAACTTACTAAAGAAATAGATGATGTTATTAGTGAAACACTTTATTTTACACTTACAAATGTAAACTTTAATTTTAATGACCATATTAATCAACTTATGAAAATTGGTTCTGCTGGTGTTGAAGTAATGCATAGATTATCTACAACACATACTAATAAATTTGGTATTCCAACTCCTGTTGTTGTTCCTCAAAATAAAGTTGAGGGTAAAGCTATTTTAGTTACTGGACATGATTTAGAATTCTTTGAAAGATTATTAATAGCAACAGAAGGTAAGGGTATAAATGTTTATACTCACTCAGAAATGTTACCAGCACATGGTTACCCAGAATTAAGAAAATACCCACATTTAAAAGGTAATGTTGGAAAAGCATGGTTTGACCAAGCAAAACTAATGGAAAAATTCACAGGAACTTTTGTAGTAAATACAAACTGTATCGTTCCTCCAAAAAAGAACTGTAATTATTTAGATAGATTATTTACTTATAAAATTGTTGGGGTTGAAGGTTCAACACCAATTGTTGATGATAATTTTGATGAATTAATCAAAAGAACATTAGAGTGTGAAGATGCAAATGGAATTGATTTTAATGAAGATTCTGTTTTAACAACAGGACATCACTATAAAACTGTTCTTACTTTAGCTCCTCAAATTATAAAAGCTTTAGAAGAAGGAAAAATAAAACAATTCTTCGTAGTTGCAGGTTGTGATGCACCTGGAAAAGGTGGAGAGTATTATAGAGAATTAACTTCTTCTTTACCAAAAGATTGTGTAATTATCACTTCTTCTTGTGGTAAATTTAGATTTAATGATATTGACTTTGGAGAAATCGAAGGTACAGGAATCCCTAGATACTTAGACTTAGGTCAATGTAATGATAGTAATGGTGCTGTTGAAATTGCAAAAGCATTAAGTGGTGCTTTAAATACACCAATTAATGACTTACCAATATCAATCGTATTATCGTGGATGGAGCAAAAAGCTATTATTGTTTTATTAGCATTATTCTCTTTAGGTGTAAAAAATATTTACCTTGGACCAAAAGCCCCACAATTTGTAAATGAAGATATTTTTAACTTCTTAAGTGAACATTTTAACTTAACATTAACAACTAATGTAAAAGATGATTTACAAAAACTTTTAATAGCGTAAATCAATATAAATAAAAGGTTTTATACCTTTTATTTGAAATTTTTTTTTAGTGTATTACTAATAATGAAACTGCACAAATATTTAATAATATAATGAAAAAATATAAGGGCAAAGTTTCAGTTAGAAATTTTATAATCATTTGAAAGCCTTTTAAGGCAGTATTATATTTATAATCAGTTTCAAAATGATTACAACAAATGTCTTTTTATAAACTCTATTAAACCATCGCCATATAAGAAATAAACGTACTAACTGTATAAATACCGTAACATAAAGTCGTAAATAAAACATTCTCTTTTGTAATCATTTTTTATCCTTTTTTGTTTTGATAGAATAATTATAAAATTATTAAATTTCATTATGATTACACATTGGTTGCAAAAAGGTTACTTCTTTACTAGGTCTATCCAAAAGAATTTATTATTTGAACCTTTATTTAGTGCTTTCCATCCAAATGAGATTGAGTGATAATATACAATATCTCCTATAAGTTTGAAAGCTGCTTCTTTTTCAATTTGTTCACCTAAAACCTCATTGAAGTTTACATATAAAAACTCTTTATCTTCTTCTATTTCATATCTAAAATTTGTAAAATCTGATAATTGTAAATTTAAAAATTGTATTACTTGTTCTTTTAACATATTTATATTTTCCTTTTTTTATTAAAAATGTATTCTAGAGTTTTACTCCTTGAAAGTTGATAATATAGTAAATTACTTGACTTTGTGATAAACTATATTATTAATATTTAACCTAAGGAGATTTACTATGAAGAAGATAATGTTTACAATCTTAGCGATGGCTTCACTTGTATTTGCAGGTGGATATGTAACTTATAGTGTTGATGGAAAAGAGTATGAAGGTTATTATAATTCACCTTCTAAAAATGCTCCTTTAGTATATATAGTGCATGATTGGGATGGAGTTACAGACTATGAAGTAAAAAGAGTTGAGATGCTAAATAACTTAGGTTATGCAGCATTTGCAGTTGATTTATATGGAAAAGGTGTAAGACCAACGCAATTAGAAGATAAAAAAGCTTTAACAAAATCACTTTATACAGACAGAGAAAAAATGAGAAAACTTTTAGATGCTGGTTTTGAAGAAGCAAAAAAACAAGGTGCTAATACAGATAATTCACTTGGAATGGGTTATTGTTTTGGAGGTACAGCAATTTTAGAAATGGCAAGATCAGGTGCAAAATTAAAAGCATTTGTTCCATTTCATGGAGGGCTAACAACACCTAATGGGCAAGACTATAGTAAAACAAAAGGAAAAGTAGTAGTATTTCACGGAAGTGCAGATAAAGCTGTAAGTTTACAAGAATTTGCAACACTTGCTCAAGAGCTTGAAGAAACAGGTTTAAATCATGAAATGCTTACATATAGTGGCGCACCACATGCTTTTACAGTATTTGGAAGTAATAGATATCATAAAGAAGCTGATGAAAAATCATGGAAAAGATTTACAGAAGTTTTAGAAGAGACTTTAAAATAAAGTCTTTTTCTTTTTTAAATAAGAAGCTGAGTAATCTTAGCTTCTCTTTTGCTCTAATGCCTTTTTATTCTTATCTTCTTCAATAATTGTATTGTACTTACCTACTAAAATTGAAACCATATAAGCCATAGATAAAACTATCAGACCAATAATAAATATATTTTTCACTTTCTCTCCTAAAAGTATTAGTTTTGATTGCTTGTTATTATAATGGATTAAGATTGAAGGTTTGGTTTTATGCATTTCATAAAATAATAATATCAAAATTCATATTAAGAATTTTTCAATATTTAACTAAAATTTCTGTAATTTAAATACATATCTATTCTATCAAGAGTGGAAATTTTTATAGGAGCCTACTAGAGTAGGTAAGTATGAAAATTTCTGCGATGACACAGAAATTTCCAAAAAGAGCTATTAGAAAAACTTTTTTTAAAAGTCATCGAAGTCTATTGAACCCTTAGAATAATTTACAACATTCCCTTCAAAGAAGTTTGTTCTTTGGTCATTGAAAGATGCGTAACCATCAACCCATGGAATAGGGTTAGTTACATTGTACTCTTTTGAATATCCAACTGCTTCAAGTCTTTTATCTGCAAGGAATTCGATATATTGTCTAATAATTGAATCAGTAAATCCTAAAATCTGACCTTGAGTGATGTATGATCCCCAAGAAGCTTCCATATCTACTGCTTTTCTAAACATTGCTCTAACTTCTGCTTCTAAATCAGCAGTAAAAAGGTCTGGTCTTTCTTTTCTAACAGAGTTAATCATGTTTTGGAAAAGTAAAAGATGCGTTACTTCATCTCTTTGAATAAATCTAATCATTTGAGAAGAACCTAACATTTTTCCAGATTTTCCAAGTGCATAAATAGCTGCAAAACCTGCATAGAAATATAAACCTTCTAAGATTTGATTAGCAAAAAGTGCAAGTAAAATTTTCTTATCAGTAATTTCTCCTGAAAGATTTTTATAAACACCTGCGATGTATGTATTTTTTTCTCTTAATTTTGCATCATTTTTCCACATATCATAAATCGTATCTGTATTATCAGAAATTGATTCAACCATAACTGCGTATGATTTACTATGATTTGCTTCTTCATAAGATTGTCTTGAAAGACAAGCATTTACTTCAGGTGCTGTAATATATGGATTTATGTTATCCATTAGATTATTTGTTTGAAGTGAATCCATAAAAATTAATTGAGATAAAACTAAATCATACATTCTTTTTTCAGGTTCTGTTAAAAATTTATAATCTTTAGCATCTCCTGTCATTTGAACTTCTTTAGGAAACCAAGTATTACCTTCCATTGTATCCCAAAGATTTAAAGCCCATTGATACTTCATTTTTGTGAAGTTAATCATTCCATCACTATTTCCACCAAATATTCTTCTATCATTTAATGTCTCTCGTGAATCAGGGTTATATATTTCTTTTCTATCCATAAACTATGCCTTCTGTGCTTTTAACTTTATATTTTTTAACATTTTGCGTGGAAGCTGTCTTTTACTGACAACCTGCACACTCCATGCTTCTATCTTCTACATCATTATTAGCTTCAGGTGATTGACTTCTTAAGTAATATGTTGACTTAAGACCTAATTTCCAAGCTAATGTATAGATTTCATGTAAGTATTTTCCACTTGCTCTATCTAAACTCATAAAAATATTTGTAGATTGACCTTGGTCTATCCATTTTTGTCTAATTGCTGCTGCTTTAATAACTTGTAATTGATCAATTTCAAATGCTGGCGTATAATATGCCCAAGTTTCTGGACTTAATTTTGGTACAACAACTGGAATTAATCCTGATAAATTCTCTTCAAACCATTTTCTTTTGTAAACTGGCTCAATCGCTTGAGTAGTTCCAACTAAAATAGAAATTGATGAAGTAGGAGCAACAGCCATTAAATAACCATTTCTCATACCATTTGCTTTTACTTCTTCTCTTAGAGCATCCCAATCATAAGCAGAATCAAATAAATCTTTTTCTACTAATGCATTAACAGCTTGTGGTGCATGATCGTGAGGCATAATACCTTTAGACCATTTAGAACCATTAAATGTAGGATAAATACCTTTTTCAACTGCTAATTGTGAAGAAGCTTTAATTGCATTGTATGAAATTGCTTCCATTACTAAATCAATTTTTTTGAAGTGGTCATTACTTCCCCAAACTAATTTATGGTCAGCTAACATTTCAGCTTCACCCATTACTCCAAGACCAATTGATCTTGATTTTAAGTTTGTTGCTTTTACTTTTCTTAATGGGTAAAAGTTTAAATCAATAACATTATCAAGCATTCTTATAGCAATAGGAACAACTCTTCTAATATCTTCATCTTTATTGATTCTTGAAAGATTTACAGAAGCTAAGTTACAAACAGCTGTATCTCCATCAATTTTTTGTTTTTCAACTATAAAGATTTTTTTACCATTGATTGAGTCAAGTGCTGTAATTTTATTTGCTCTTTTTTCAACACCACCATCAACAATAACAACTTCTTCTTCTTCATAAGTTTTAATTGAACCATCTTCAAACTCTAACTTAATCTTGTAGTGATTAGGATTAGTATTTTGGAAAATCTCTGTACAAAGATTTGATGATCTAATATGTCCTACGTGTGAATTAGGGTTTGCTCTATTTGCATTATCTTTAAAACATAAGAACGGTGAACCTGATTCAAAATATGAAGTTAATATCTTTTTCCATAAATCTTTTGCTTTTATAACATTTTTTGTAATTGATTCATCAGCTTCATACTCTTTATATCTTACTTTAAATGCCTCACCGTGAAGTTCAGATAAATCTTTTACTTCATAAGGGTCAAATAAAGTCCAATAAGAGTCTTCTAAAATTCTTTCCATAAATAAATCAGTAATCCATAAAGAAGGAAATAAATCATGCGCTCTTCTTCTTTCTTCACCTGAATTCTTTTTTAAATCTAAGAAATCATTTATATCCATGTGCCATGGTTCAACATAAACTGCAATTGCACCTTTTCTTGTACCTAATTGGTCAACTGCTAATGCTACATCATTTGCAATTTTTAAAAATGGTACTGTTCCACCAGCTGCACTTTTATGGTCATCAATAACACCACCTAAAGCTCTAACTTGGTTCCAATCCCATCCAATTCCACCACCATACTTAGATAATAGTGCCATTTCATGGTAAGAATCAAAAATACCTTCGATATTATCAGGAGTAGATCCTATATAACAAGAAGATAATTGATGTCTATTTGTTCTTGCATTTGATAAAGTAGGAGTTGCTAACATAACTTCAAACTTAGAAATTACATCATAAAACTCTTTTGCTCTTTGTTGTTTATCATCTTCATTTTGTGCTAAGAACATAGCAATTGCCATAAACATTTGCTGTGGTAATTCTATTGGTTGTGCTTTATTATTTTTAATTAAATATCTATCATATAGAGTTTTAATTCCAAGGTAATTAAATAAATAATCTCTTGTAGGATCCATATAATCACTTAATTCATCTAGGTCATAACCTTCACCTAAATTAGGGATTAATCTACCCGCTTCTTTTCCATATTTTAAATAATCTTTTAAATGGCAATAAGGTTCACCCTTAATTCCATGTGTTGCTTTTCCAACTTTGTGATATAAATCAAATAAAAATAATCTTGCTGCTGCAAAAGTCCAATTTGGAACATCTATATCAATTTTTTCAACTGCTGTTTTTATAAGCGTTTCTTGAATATCAGATGAACTCATTCCATCAACAAACTTGATGTGAGCGTCTAGTTCTAGTTCACTTTGAGATACTCCAGATAAACCATCGATTGCATCGATAGTCATCTTTTGTATCTTAGTAATATCTAAAACTTCTTTTCTGCCATTTCTTTTTGTAATCATAATTGACATATACTAATTGCCTTTTGTTTGTGTGTATTTTGTTTATTTAAATAATAGTAGTTATTACTTAAATACTCTTTTGAAAATTGCACTAACGTTTTTAGTGTAGTATTCAAAGTTAAAACATTCTCTGATTTGTTCTTCAGATAATGAGTTTCTTAATTCTTCATCACCTAATAAATATTGTAAGTATAAAGACTCACCTTTTTTATTTGTTGAAGGTTTACCTTGTTGGATTTCTTGCCAAACTTTCATTGCATTTCTTTGAACGATTCTATATGCATCTTCTCTTGAAACACCAGCTTTTGGTAATTCTAATAAAACTCTTTGAGAGAATACTAATCCACCAGTTAAGTTTAGGTTTTTCATCATATTTTCAGGCATTACTGTTAAGTTAGCAATAACACTGTTCATTCTATGAAGCATAAAATCAGTTGTAATAAATGCATCTGGTAACCAGAATCTTTCATTTGATGAATGAGAAATATCTCTTTCGTGCCATAATGCAACATTTTCCATTGCAGGTGCTGCAAATGATCTAATAGTTCTTGCTAATCCTGTAATATTTTCTGTTAAAATTGGATTTCTTTTATGTGGCATTGCTGAAGATCCTTTTTGACCTTTTGCAAAAAATTCTTCACATTCGTACACTTCTGTTCTTTGTAAGTGTCTAACTTGTACTGCAAATTTTTCAATTGTAGAAGCCATTAAAGCTAAAGAAGTTGCTAATCTTGCATATCTATCTCTATGAACTACTTGATTTGAACAAGATTCAGGTTTTAATCCAAGTTCTTTCATTGCATACTCTTCAAGCTCTAAAGGAGCGTGAGCAAAGTTACCCATTGCACCAGAGATTTGACCAACAGAAATTACTTTTAGAGTTTCTTTTAGGTTTTTAAGGTGTCTGTCCATTTCATCATACCAAACAGCTAAAGTTAAACCAAAAGTAATAGGCTCACCATGAATACCATGAGATCTTCCTACCATTAAAGTATATTTATGCTCTTTAGCTCTTTTTTTGATAGATTTCATAAGCATTTTAACATCTTTGATAACTAGCTTTAATGAATCTCTCATTTGAATTGCAACACCTGTATCTACTGCATCAGAAGAAGTCATACCGTAGTGGAACCATCTTGATTCTTCACCAAGTGATTCTGAAACACTTGTATTAAATGCAATTAAATCATGTTTTGTAACAGCTTCAATTTCTTCAATTCTTTGAACTGAAAAAGTAGCATTTTTTACAATCTTTTTTGCATCTTCATCTGGAATTAAACCAATTTTGTTCCAAGCTTTTACAGCTGCTTTTTCAACTTCAAGCCATGCTGCATATCTTGCTTCTTGAGTCCACTTTGAACTCATTTCTTCTCTTGCATATCTTTCAACCATCTATAAAACCCCTCTTATGAATATTTTTTATAATTTATTAAAAATTTCTATTAATTTAAGTATGATATCGTATCTAAATAAGACAAAAATAAAGATAAAAATTCGAATAAATTTTGACCTATTTAAAAAAAAACTTCAGGATAGAATATTGCCATTTACTTTAAAGAAAATCAAAGCTATAAAAGATAAGAAGCTTAGTTTATTTTTACTACAAGATCTTAAAATAAATCATAGAAATGCCCAACGTTACGCGTCTAAAGGACGTATCTTTGATGAAAATATGCAGGCAATTAAACCTAGTGATAAGATTCCAGGAGAGCATATCTTTATGGCTGTTTTTGAAGGTATTTCAAGAGGATTAAAACCTTTAATAGAGTTTGAAGACTTCGCTATCTTCGATAAACCAACACATTTAATGGTACACCCAATTTCTAAAAGTACACCTTACTCTTTATTGGATGAAATACGATTTCATTTTGGAGAAAATGCAAATTTAATACATAGAATTGATGCTGAAACTTCAGGGCTTGTAATAGTTGGGAAAAACAAAAAAAGTGAAAAAATTCTTAAAGATATGTTTGAAGACAAGAAATATCATAAGTCATATTTAGCAATAGTTGAAGGTGAAATAAAAGAAGAAATAACTATTGATAAAAGATTAGAAAAAGAGGGTAAAAAAATTGGTGTAAGAATGAAAGCAGGAGATAGTGGAAAAGAATCTTGTACAATTATTAAACCATTAAAATATAATGTAAAAAATGATACAACATTAGTTGAAGCACTTCCTTTAACTGGAAGACAACATCAAATTAGAGTTCATTTATACTCAATTGGTCATAGAATTATTGGTGATCCAATTTATGGAGTTAAAGATGATATTGCAGAAGAGTATTTAAATAAAACTCTTGATAAAAAGATTAGAGAAGAAGAGACAAAAAGTCATAGATTATGGCTTCATGCCAATTATTTAGAGTTTACATATAAAAATATTACGTATAAAATAAAGTCAAAAAATAAAGAAATATTAAAAGAATTAGGCTTTTAAATTTTTTAATATAAAAAAATAATTTTTATTTAAATAAAATAAATATATAATCCACTATGATTATGTTTAGCGAAAAAAATATCTTACAATTTATAAAATTTTTTCCTATTGTTTTTATTTTCTTTTTATCAATTTTAATTACAAATTTATTATTTATAGAAAATAAAAACAGACTAGAAAAAGAAATAGCAAATCTTGAAAAAAAATATATTAAATCACAAAAAACTCTAGTTGAAGATGAAGTAACTAGAGTTTATGATTATGTTTTATATAAAAAAAGAAAAAGTGAAGAAAATCTAAAAGAAAATCTAAAAAAAAGAGTTTATGAAGCTCATACTATCGCACTTAGCATCTACAATGAAAATAAAGAAAAAACTAAACCTGAAATATTAAAAATGATACAAGATGCATTAAGACAAATCCGTTTTAATGAGGGTAGAGGATATTATTTTATGCACAATATTAAAGGTGAAAATATACTTTATCCTTTAAATAGAGCATTAGAAGGCAAAAACTATTCGCAATTAAAAGATATTAATGGATATTTCTTTGTTAAAAAGATTATTGAAACAATAGAAGATAAAAGAGAAACTTTTGATACTTATTATTGGAGTAAACCTGTAAATGAAGAGAATAGGATATATAGAAAAATTGCATTTTATAAATATTTTGAACCATTAAATATTTCAATTGGAACGGGTGAGTATATAAAAGATTATGAACAATCAATTCAAAAAGATATTTTAGCTTATATTTCAAATATCTCTTATTCAGATAACTCTTATATTTTTGTTAT
>NZ_JBGUES010000010.1:0-28993 GCF_041821165.1 Poseidonibacter sp.
GGGAGATACTGTTGATTACTCATCAAAAGTTGGTGATTACCTTAATGTAAATTTAAATGATATTACAAATTCTTATGCCGATGCTGTAATTGGTGCAGAAACAGATAAGTTAAAAAACATTGAAAATATAAAAGGTACAATTAAAAATGATTTTATCTCAGGTGATGATGATTCAAATTTATTAGATGGTTTCCAAGGAGATGATATTCTAATTGGTGCAGGGGGAAGTGATACTTTACTAGGCGGTGATGGTGATGATATTTTTAAAGCTGGACTTGATACCAATGGTGATGATGTTTTAGAAGATGCAGATGATGGAGTAGATTATATAATTGGAGGTGAAGTAGATGAAAATAATTCAGGAGATACTGTTGATTACTCTGCTTTAAGTTCTTCAATAAATGTTGATTTATCAAATATAGATGCAGGAAATAATAATTATGTAATAGTAAATGTAGATGCTTCATCAAATGATTATATAAAAGAGATAGAGAATATTATTGGTTCATCTGCAAATGATATTATTAAAGGTGATGCTAATGCAAATATCCTAAAAGGTGATGAAGGAAATGATACCTTAGCTGGTGGAGCAGGGGCTGATACATTAGATGGAGGAACAGGAGTAAATAGAGTTGATTATTCTAATGCTGCAGGAAAAATTGTAGTGGATATGGAGAATGCTACTGAAGTTTCTATTGATGGTGATGGTTCTTCTGATGAGTTAATCTCAATTCAAGAAATAGTTGGAAGTTATGCTTCTGATACAATTTATGGTTCAAATAGTGAAAATGAATTGTTTATTGGAGGAGCTGCTTCTGATACTTTTATGGGAAGAGGTGGAGACGACACTATTTATGGTGGAAGTGAAGATAGATTAACTGATAATTTGTTAGATTTAGTAACATATGAATACTTATCTGATGGTACACAAAGTGTAACAGTAGATTTAGAAAATGAAACAGCAAGAGTATATGATAATAGTTCAAACCTTTTAGAAACAGATACTCTTTATGATGTAGAAAATATCAAAGGTGGAGAAGGTAACGATACTTTTATTACTAAATATGATGAGACAAATGTAATAAATGGTGCCGGTGGAACTTCTGATACTATTGATTACACTAGCTTAGATACAAGTCATTCTATAAATGTAAACTTAGAAGATAATGGAGCTAGTACAACAGTTGATGTAAGTGATACTACAAATGATGACACTATCTTAAATATCGAAAATATAATAGGTTCAAATCGAGATGATACAATTTCAGGAAATAATCTAGCAAATATTTTAAAAGGTAATGGTGGAAATGATACTTTAGAAGGTGAAGGTGGAAATGACACTCTTGATGGTGGAAGTGGAACTGATACAGCAACTTATGCAAACTCAAGTGATGGTGTTACTGTTGATTTAGGAACTACTACTTCTCAAAATATTTCAGCTTCTCAAGGAAGTGATACTTTAATAGATATTGAAAATGTTATTGGTTCAAGCTTAGATGACACTTTCTATTCAGACCATACAAGTGCAAACAATTTGAATGGTTCAACACACGGTGCAAATGGAGATACAGTAGATTATACTAATTTACAAAATCAAAAAGATGGTTTAAACTTCACAGGTGAGGTAAGTGTAGATTATATTATTGCTGATTTATCAGGTGCAACTGATACTGTTACTATTAAAAGTTCAGGTACTGATGTAGTTGATACTTTAGAAAATATCGAAAATATAACAGGAAGTGCTGGTAATGATACTATTACAGGTGATGGAAATAAAAATACACTAAAAGGACAAGAGGGAGATGATATCATAGCTGGTGGTGCTGGTGATGATTATATTGATGGTGGAACTGATACAAATGGAGATACAGTAAACTACTCTGATGCCTCAAGTGGTATAAATGTAAATTTAGGAATAGATGGCGTTTCTCAAAATGTTGGTGGTGGTGCTGGAAATGATACTTTAACTGATATTGAAAATGTTATTGGTTCAGCTTATGCAGATGTATTTAAGGGAAATAATAATGAAGCAAATACATTTAATGGTGGTATTACAGATTTATCTAACTTAAATTCTGAGCATATAAATGATGAAAACGATACTGTTGATTACTCTTCATTAACAGGAGCTAATGATAAGATTGTAGTTGATTTATCAAATACTGCAAGTGCAAATGTTGATGTAACTTTATCAAGTGTAGCACAAGAAAGTGATACTTTAGTAAATATAGAAAATGTAATTGGTACATCAGGAAATGATACATTTACAGGAAATCGTGATAGTAACTCTTTAAATGCAGGTGATGGAGATGATACTTTCTATGTAAAAGAAGCAGCTATTAGTGGTGAGAGTGATATTATCGTAGGTGGAAATAATACAAGCATAGGTGATACAGTTGATTTTAGTCAAGTAAGTGACAATACTTTATATGTAGATGTTAATTTAAGTTCTCAAAGCTTGGAGCTTAAAAATACTTCAAATACTACAGTAAGAAATGACAATGTTTCAGGAATAGAAAATATAGTTGGAACTGACAATGAAGATTTTATTACAGGTGATAACTCAAATAATACTTTAAAAGGTGAAGCAGGAACTGATACTATAAGAGGTAATGATGGTGATGATTATATTTTAGGTGGAGCAAACACTGATGATAATACAACAGCAACACAATATGAGTACTTAGATGGTGGAGCAGGAGCTGATATTATTTATGGTGGAGCAGGAAATGACTCTATTTTAGGTGGTATTGGTGATGGAAAAGATACACTTTATGGAGAAGCAGGAAATGATATTATCTATGCAGGAGCAGGAGTAGATACTGTTTATGCAGGATTAGATAATGACTTTATTAGTGGAGAAGCTGGAACAGATTTACTTTATGGTGGATTAGGAAATGATGAAATCAAAGGTGGAAGTGAGTCTGATATTATTTATGGAGATGATGACCAAGTAAGTGCAGGTGGTGGAGATGATACACTTTATGGAGATTCTGGAGATGATATCATTTATGCAGGTTCAGGTAATGATACACTATTTGGTGGAGCAAATGATGATATTCTTCATGGAGATACAGGAGTTGATACAGTTGATTACTCAAATGCAACGAATGGTATTGAAGTTAACTTTGTAACTAATAGAGGTACAGGTGAAGGTACTGATGAACTATATAATATAGAAAATGCAGTTGGTTCAAAGTATGATGATACTTTTATTTCAAAACTTGATGTTTCAAATAAGTTTGATGGAAATGATGATGAATCAGGTGAAACAAATGGAGATAGTATCTCTTATGAAGGAATCACAGTAAATGATGCCACAGAAGATAAAGTAGTAATTGATTTATCAAGTGGTGCTGATGGTGATGGTTATTATAGTGCTGATATTTATCAAGGTGGAACTACAACTATAAGTGATTATTTAAAAGATATGGAAAATATCACAGGAAGTGCAGGAAATGACACTATTACTGGTGATGATGATGCAAATACTTTAAAAGGTCTTGCTGGAGATGATATCATAAGTGGACAAGGTGGAAATGATTATATCGATGGTGGAGAGGGAAGTGATACTATTGATTATAGTGATGAAAACTTATCTGTAACAGTTGATTTTAAAAATAATCAAGCCTCTACAAATGCTCCTGAAGTTGATACTATTGTTAGTATAGAAAATGCAATTGGTGGAACTTCAAGTGATATGTTTATTATGAATGAAGACCAAAAAACAAATACTATAAATGGTGGAATAGGAGCAGGAGATTTAAATGACACAATCTCTTATGAAAACTATACTTCTTCAATAAATGTTGATTTAGGAGATACAAATCCACAGCTAGTATCAACATTAGATACAGATACAATCTTAAATATTGAGCATTTAATTGGATCACAAAGTGATGATAATATTACAGGTTCAAATGTAAATAACAGCATAGAAGGTGGTAAAGGTAATGATACCTTTATTACAGGAACTGGTGATGGTGCTGATTATTTTGATGGTGGAATAGGTACAAACGATACAATTGATTATTCTGCTATAGATAGTGCAGCAGCAAATGCACAAGGTATAACAGTAACACTTGATGGTGCAAATGAAAAAACAGTAATAGTTCACAATGATGTAAATAATGACAATGATAAAGTTCTAAATGTAGAAAATGTAATTGGAACACAAGATAATGATTATATCAAAGGTGATGTTCAAAATAATACACTTTTTGGTCAAAATGGAAATGATACTCTATTTGGAGAAGATGGATCTGATGATTTAAGAGGTGAAGTGGGAAATGATATTCTTGATGGTGGAAGTGGTGAAGATACTTTAAAAGGTGGAGATGGAGATGATACTTTAACAGGTGGAGTTGGAAATGATACTATTTATGGTGGAAATGAAGCAAGTGATACTGGAAATGATACAGTAGATTATTCAAATGCAATTGAATCTTTAATCATTGATTTAGATGTATCTTTAGCAGGTGGAATTGCTGGAACTGAGACTTACGGAAAATCAGATGGAAATAACTCTGAACAAGGTCAAGGTGATGATACACTTTACGGAATTGAAAATGTAATAGGTTCAGATGATGAGGTAAGATCAGACTCTATTTATGGAAGCAATGGTGTAAATACAATAATTGCTCAAAGAGGTGATGATTATATTGAAGCAAGAAATGGAGCTGATACTGTATTAGCAGGTGAAGGAAATGATACCATAAAAGCTACGATTGCTCTTGATGGAGCTGATAAGTATGATGGTGGAAATGGAAATGCTGATACTCTTGATTATTCTTCATTAAGTGAAAATATCTCTGTAAATATTGGACAAAATGCAACACATAAATTTGAAACAGGTAATGGAAATGACTCTTGGGAAGTTGATATTACAGACGGAGATAATGATATTATCAAAGGTTTTGAAAATATTGTAGGTGGAAGCGGTGATGATACTATTTTTGCAGATTCAAATAACAACTCTCTTTATGGTGCAGATGGAGCTGATACATTAAGTGGAGGTGCTGGAGCTGATACTATAAATGGAGCAGGTGGAAATGATACTATTAGTTATGCTTACCTTGATAATACAAAAAATTTAAGATTAGATTTACTAAATGATACCTCAACAGTAATTGGAGATTCACTTGATGATGATACTATTTATAGTATAGAAAATGCTATTGGTGGAGCTGGTAATGATAGTATGCAAGGTACAAATGGTGATAATATCTTACAAGGTGGAAATACAGGAAATGATACATTTGTAGGCCTTAGTGGAGATGATACTATTTATGGTGGTACTTTTAATGGGGTAACTCATACAGATAGTGGAAGTGATACGGTTGATTATACAAGTGAAAATAAAATATCTGTAACTTTACAAGATGATGCAAATATAGTTTCAACAGTAACAATTGATAGTAATAATAATACCACATTTGAAAATGATGGAAGTGATGAAAGAGATTCTTTATATGGAATTGAAAATATAAAAGGTTCAGATTCTGCAATAAATGGCGCTGATACTATTATTGGAAATAGTGCTTCAAATACTATTTATGGACAAAAAGGTGATGATACTTTAAATGGTATGGCAGGAAGTGATTACTTATATGGTGGTGATGGAGCTGATACTATTATAGGTGGGGCTAATGCTGATTATTTATATGGTGATGCAGGAAATGATAGTTTTAATGTAGGTTCAACTTTAATTTCAGACTATAGTGGCGATATAATCGATGGTGGAAGTGAAATAGATACTATTAATTATAATACTATTGATACTTCTGGTTTTACTCAAGGTGTAGAGATTGTACTTCAAGCAGGAAGCCCTGCAAATGTTTATGTAGATGGTAGTACAACAGTACATCATACTATTACAAATGTAGAAAATGTAATTGGAACAGATTTAAAAGATATTATCACAGGAGATAATCAAGCAAATACAATTTCTGGTATGGCAGGTGATGATATTCTTAAAGGAAATGCACTTAGTGATATTCTTTATGGTGGAGATGGAGCTGATGAACTTTGGGGTGAAGAAGGAAGCGATCTTTTAGAAGGTGGAGCTGACAATGATATCATCAGAGGTGGTTCAGGTTTTGATATATTAAGAGGTGATGCAGGAGCTGATAGTATTTATGGTGGAGCTGATGCTGACCAAATTTATGGTGGAGCTGATAATGATTATATTGAAGGTGGAGATGATAATGATACAATTATTGGTGAAGCTGGAAATGATACTATTAGAGGTGATAAAGGAAATGATATCATCGCAGGTGGAACTGTAACTATAAGTGCAGGAGCAGTTACAGCAAGTGTTGATGATGGAAATGCTGATACTGTTGATTATAGTGGTGCCTTAACTAGTATGACAGTTGATTTAGAAACTGATGATAACACAGATTTAGCTTCAAAAGGAGAAGCTTCAAGTTCAAACTTAAATGACCAAGGAACAGATGAACTTTATGATATAGAAAATGTTATTGGAAGTGAAGAGAATGATACTATTAAAGGAAGTAGTGAAAATAATATCTTAGAGGGTAGAAGTGGAGATGATACAATCTGGGGAGAAGTTGGAGCTGATACACTATATGGTGGAAATGACAATGATACACTATATGGTGGAGTTGGAACTGATAGTATTGATGGAGAAGCTGGAAATGATGAAATCTATGGTGGAGCTGATGCAGATACTTTAACAGGTGGAATAGGAAACGATACTTTCTATGCAACTGCTCAAGATGATGGAGCTGATAGTATTGATGGTGGAACAAATGCAAATGATAGTGATACTATTGATTACAGCGCTTTAACAAACTCAAATAACAAAATAGTAGCTACTTTAGATGAAAATATTGATACAGACTCAAGTGTTCAAGTTTATGATAATACAGGAACGTTACAACACACAGATACAATAAGAAATATTGAAAATATCACAGGAACTAGTGGAAATGATACTTTTACTGGAAATACTAGTGCAAATATTTTAATTGGTGGTGATGGAATTGATAAAGCTAATTATAACTATGCAGCTTTAAGTGCAGGAGTTACAGTAAATCTACATGCAGGAACTGCAAGTGATGGAGATTCATTAAACTCTATTGAGCATATACTAGGTTCAAATTTTGATGATACATTTATTACACAAGCAGGAGTAAATAACACTATTGAAGGTGGTTTAGAAACTTCAGAATTAAATGGAGATTGGATTGATTATAGTTCAAACTCTTCGACTGATTTAGTACTAGATTTAAGTGATTTAACTGCTGATTTTGCAACAGCTCAAGTTAGTGGAAATTCTAAACAAGATTTATTAAAAGATATAGAAAATGTAATTGGTACTTCTGGAAACGATACTATCACAGGAAATGCAGAAATAAATACAATCATTGGAAACGGTGGAGCTGATGAAATATCAGCAGGTGCAAATGCAGATAGTGTTCAAGGTGGAGCAGGAAACGATATCATCGATGGTGGAAGTGGTGCTGATATTTTAGAGGGAAATGAAGGTGATGATACTTTCGTTGGAACTAATTTTGATGGTGATAACATCGATGGTGGAACAAATACAAGTGCTGGTGATACAGTTGATTATTCACAAGTAGCAACACATGGTGTAACAGTTGATTTAAGTGATATAGATGGAGATAATGTAACTATTAATACAATTACTCATACTATAAGTGCAATTGAAAACATAAAAGGAACTAACCAAGCTGATAATATCACAGGAAATGACCAAAATAATATTTTAGAAGGAAATGCTAATAATGACATAATCTCAGGTTTAGATGGAGAAGATACATTATTAGGAGGAACTGGAGAAGATACTTTAAAAGGTGGAGCTGGTAATGATAGACTTGAAGGTGGAGATGATAACGATACCTTAGAGGGTGGAAGTGGAAATGACTTTTTATTTGGTGGAGAAGGAAGTGATACTGCTGATTATAGTAGTTCTTCTTCTACAATTGAAGCTACATCTACAAGCTCTATTATTGTTGGTGGAACAGAAATCGACTTTAGAAATTCTATTGAAAATATAATTGGTTCAAATCTAGTGGGAACTGGAGATAATATATCAGATTTAGATACAAATGCTACAATAAATACTTTAGTAGGTCTTGATGGAAATGATACTATTACAGAAGGTGCTGGAAATGATACTGTAATTGCTGGGGCTGGAGATGACTATATCTATGCAGGAACTGGTGACGATGAAATCAATGGAGATGGTGATTTTGCAGGATTTACTACTACTTTAGATGGAAATGATACTTTAGATTTTACAAAAGTATTAATCAATGATGATGCAGGTGATACAAGAGATATAGATGCCCAAACTTATAATGGTGGAGATTTTACAGGTATTGAAATAGACCTAGATGATAATACTGCTCAAAGAATACATGCGCAATTTGGAACAGATACTATTACAAATATTGAAAATGTAATAGGTACTGGAAAATCAGATTATATAAAAGGAAATGATTCATCTAACCTAATAGAAGGTAGAAGTGGAAATGACTATTTAATAGGACTTGATGGAGCTGATACTTTTAAAGGTGGAGATGGAGCTGATACTATTGATTTTTCTGCAGGAATTCAAGATGTTATAGTTGATATGAACAAAGAACAAACAATAGGTGATGATAGTACATATAGAGTTCAAAATGATGGTTATGCAAATAAAGAGTATATCGATGGAATCGAACATATTATCACAGGTGCAGGAGATGATATTGTTTATGGTGATGCACAAGGAAACTCTTTAATTACAGCAGCTGGTGATGATAGTATTAGAGGTGGAGCAGGAAGTGATTATATTGATGGTGGTATTGAAGGCCTTGCAGGAGATACTGTTGATTTCTCTGATTTAAATAATAAAGTAACAGTAGATTTAACAGCAGGAACAGCAATTTCAGGAACAGATACAGATACTTTAGTTGATATAGAAAATATTATTGGTACTTCAAAAGATGATATTATAATAGGTGATACTCAAAATAATACAATTAAATCAGGTGATGGTAATGATAATATAAAAGCAGGAGCTGGTCAAGATTATATTGATGGTGGAACTGGTTTATTAGATACAGTTGATTTCTCTGATGGAACACAAAAAGTAAATATTGATTTATCAAAAGTTCAAGATATAAATGATTCAAATACATATAGAGTACAAGATGATGGTTTTGGAAATAAAGAATATCTTGATGGTGTTGAAAATATCATAGGTACGAATTCAAAAGATATAATTATTGGAGATAGTGCAAATAATGAATTCAAAGGTGGTTCAGATAATGATACACTTTATGGAAATGCAGGTGATGATACTTTAATTGGAAATGCAGGAAATGATACTTTTAGAGCAGGTTCTGGTAATGATATAATTTATGGAAGTGAAGATAATAGTTCAAGTACAGATACTAATTATAGAGATGTTATTGATTATAGTGATGTAAATGTTGATATGACAATTAACCTTGAATTAAATCAAGCAAGTGGTGTTGGACAAGGTGTTGATACTCTTTATGATATTCAAGATGTATTAGGTTCTAGTGTAAATGATAATGTTACAGGAAAAATAGGTGAAGTAAACTCACTTATGGGACTTGATGGAAATGATACTTTTAATGCAACACTAGATGGTGATTTCCTTTATGGTGGAAGTATTACAGCAGGAACTCATACTGATAGTGGAAATGATACAGCTGATTACAGTGCAATTGATTCAAATGATGGTAGAGCTATAAATGTAGATTTATCAAGAGATGATGGAGTTAATACTACAAACAATGAACAAGAAGTACAACTAATAGGTGATGCTACTAAATTTGATAATCTTGAAGGTATTGAAAATATTATAGGTACTCAAAACAATGATATTATCAAAGGTAGTGATGATACTACTGAAATAAATATTCTAGATGGAAATAAAGGTAATGATACTTTCTATTCATCAGATGGTGTTGATAGTTTCATAGGTGGAGAAGGTATTGATACACTTGATTTTAGAGGTGTAAATACTGGTGCAGAGGGTGTAAATATTGATTTAGACCAAGATAAAACAATAGATGATGGTTTTGGAAAAGAAGATTATATAGCAAATGATATTGAAGTAATTATTGGTACTACAAATGCAGATATATTAAAAGGTGATAGTGCTAATAATACATTATTGGGTAATGATGGAGTAGATACAATATTTGGTGGAAGTGGAAATGATAGTATAGAAGGTGGTCTTGGAGCTGATACTTTAAAAGGTGATATAGGTAATGACACTATTTTAGGTGGAGATGATGGTGACTTTATTTATGGTGGAGAAGGCGATGATGAATTAAACGGTGAAGCTGGAAATGATACTATTTACTTTGATAAAGGTAATGATGTTATTACAGGTGGAAGCGGAAGTGATACTTTAACTTATGAAGAACAAATTATTACAAGTTCAGCTATTACTGTTAATAAAAATGATATTGGTGCTACAATTGATGTAGGAGTTGATGGTACAGATACTGTTATAGATCATATTGAAACAATTATTGGTACAGGATTAAATGATAGATTTAATGGATATGTAGGAACTGATAATTCAAATAACTATGAAGATACATTTTTAGGACTATTAGGAAATGATATTTTTGATGGTGGTAGAGGAGATGATTATATTGATGGTGGAGATCATACTACAAAAGATACAATAACTTTTGAAACAGTTTCTACTGATGTGGGTATTGATATAGATTTAGATAGAGCACAAGCAGATACAACTAATAAAACAGATTATGCTGTATTAGAAGATGGTTTTGGTGGAAAAGATTATGTAATAAATGTAGAGGATATTATAGGTTCTAAAAATAATGATAATCTTGCAGGAAGAGATGACTCTGATAACACAATTCAAGGTGGAGATGGAGATGATACGCTTTACTATACAAGTGGAAGTGATATTCTTTATGGTGGTACAACTGATACTTCATCAGGAAATGACTGGTTAAGTTTTGAAAATACAAATATAGGTTCAACAAATGTAAACATTGATGAAGGTGGATATGTAGGAAGTACTAGAGTTTATGGAATTAATAATATTATAGATTCAACTACAAATACAGGAGATAGAAACTTCTTTGGTAATAGTAATGCTAATAGCTTTATTACATACGGTGGTGCAGATAGAGTTAGAGGTGAAGGTGGTAATGATATTTATGACCTAGGTGATGGAGATGATAGAATTGAATCTGCTTATGGAAATGATATTATTATAGGTGGAACTGGAATTAATACTATTAACTATACACAATATGAAGGAACGACAGGTATTGAGTTTGATGCAAATTTAAATAATCAAACTATTAGTGTAGATGTAAATGGTGATGGCGTTAATGATTATACAAATATAACATTCCAAGAAATTCAAAATGATGGTACAGGTGCAACAGATTTAGTTTATCAAGTACAAAATATTTATACTGCAGATAATAATACTTTTAAAGATATCATTAAATTTGATGATCAAAATAATGATATTAGAACATATCGAGGAAATGACACTATTGATGGTAGAGGTGGAAATGACCTTATCTATGGTGGAGATGGTAATGATTTAATCAATGGTGGAACTGGAAATGATGAAATCCATGCTGGAAATAACAATGATATAGTTTATGGAGATGATGGAGATGATGAAATCTATGGAGATGGTGGAGATGACACTATTGAAGGTGGATTAGGAAATGATATCATTGATGCAGGAAGTGGTGATGATACTATTTTAAATGATGAAGGTATTGATACTATTAATGGAAATTCTCATAGTTCTAATGGTGATACTATGATATTTAAAGTAAATGGTACAAATGGTGTTGTTGTAAATTTAAGTGCTAGTACACTAAATTATGATGCTACTTCAATTGCAGGAAATAGAACAATTGATACCTTTACAAATACAGAAATTGTTACAAATATAGAAAATATTATAGGTACAGATAATAAAGATATTGTACAAGGAAATAGCTCTGTTAATACTCTTACTATGGGGAATGGTGATGATACAATTTTTGGTTCTTTAGGGAATGATAAAATTGATGGAGAATCAGGAACTGATTTACTTGATTATTCAAACTTAAGTGGTGGAAATGGAGTTATCTTACAACTTGGAGATAATGCAAGAATTGGAACAGATAATCAAACTATTACAAGTATAGAAAATGCAAGAGGAAGTGATTACTCTGATGATATCACAGGTGACAATGGGGTAAATACTTTATGGGGAGCAGATTCAAATGATACTTTAGATGGTGGAGCTAATGATGATACACTTTATGGAGATGATGGAGATGATACTTTAATAGGTGGATCAGGACTTGATTATTTATATGGTGGAACAAATACAGCATATACAGATGGAAGTACTCATACAGGAGATACAGCTGATTATACAGATATTGGAAATAAAGTTACTATTGATTTAGATAATTCAGGAAATGCAATAGCAAGTATATCAAATGGAAATGATAGATTATTTGATATAGAAAACTTAACAGGAAGTGCTGTAGGAGATGATTTATCAGGAAATGCTAGTGCAAATACTCTATTAGGAAATGCTGGTAATGATATTTTAAATGGTGAAGCTGGAAATGACTATATAGATGGTGGAGCTGATGATGACACTATTATAGGTGGAGCTGATGATGATACATTAAAAGGAAGTACTGGAAATGATGTATTTATAGCTTCTAATGCAGATGGAGATGATAGTATTGATGGTGGAGATGATCTTGATATTGTAGATTATAGTAATGTAACTGGACCTTTAAATGTAACGCTAGGTGCAAATGGGGATGCAACGGTTAATATTGCAGGAACTGATACCCTTACAAAAATTGAAGGTTTTTATGGAACATCATTAGGTGATACTATGACTGGTAATGATGATAATAATGTATTTGAAGGAAGAGATGGTTCTGATACTCTTATAGGTAATGCAGGTGATGATACATTACTTGGTGGAGAAGGTGATGATACATTAGTTGGTGGAATAGGAAATGATATCATAGATGGTGGTAATGATGGCGCTAATGGTGACTGGGTAGATTATAAAGATAGTACAAGTGCTATTAATATTAACCTAAGAGCAGATGCAGATCATGCAACAGGTGAAGGAACTGACCAAATAAGATATATTGAAAATATTGATGTATCAAATAATGAAAATGGAAATATTGTTCAAGGTGATGCAAATGATAATACATTTATAGCAGGAACTGGTGACGATACTTTATCTTATGATGGTTCAACAGATGCTGTTATTATTGATTTTGATGCAGGAACTTCAAGTGGAGATGGAGCTGATGAGTTTGTAGATTTTGAAAACTTTATAGGTTCAAATCAAGCTGATACACTAATAAATGATTCAGTAAAAGATGATACCTTATTTAAATCATATGATGCAAAAGGTGGAATAGATACTGTTGATTACACATTATCAAACCAAGATATAACTGTAAATGTAAATGGAAATACATCTGCAACATTAACAGTAGATGCAGCAGATGACTCCTTATCAAATGTAGAAATTATTAAAACAGGTTTGGGAGATGATACTTTTATTGTTACATCAACAACAGGTCTTGATACTTTAGATGCAGGTGGAGAAACTACGAAAGATATTCTTCAATTAAGTGGAAATCTTGATTTATCAAATATAACATTATTAAATTTTGAAGAGATACAAGTAGCAGATAATCAAACTCTTACTTTAAGTGCTAAAGATTTAGATGATAAAACTATGACAATTTCATTAGGTGCAAATGCTACATTAAAGATAAATGCAACAGATCTTGTAAATGACCATGATTTTGGAGGTATTACACTTACAAAAGCAGGTAGTGCAATAAGTGAATTAATAGTAAGTGATACATTAGATTTAAGTAATAAAATTTTAGGACATGCTACAAATAACAATAGTAATATTTTTGATACCTTTACAGTATCAGGTGATTTAACACTAGATGAGTCTCAGGCAATATCAAAAACAATTACAGGAAGTGGAAGTGCAGTCGTTGAGGTAAATTCAGATAGTTCAACAGATTTTGGCACAGTTTTAAACTTAAGTACATCTGCAAATGAAACTATACAGTTTACAGCTAATAGTTCTACATTTACTGGAAATTTTGCAGATTCAAAAGTTGTAGTAGATGCAGGTATTACACTTACAACAAGTGCAGTAAAAATAGATAATGTTGATGTAAATAATAGTGGAAATATTTCTATTACTGATTTAGATAATAACTCAGGTTTATCTAATGCTAATTTATCAACTATTACAGGTAGTGGAACAGCAACTGCTATATGGGATGGAACAACTACATTTACAGGAAACTTAGGAACAGTAGATGTAAATATAGCAAGTGGTGTTATGAGTGCAGATGGTTCAAAAGTTGATGGAAAAACAATTTCAGGAGCAGGAACACTTACAATCACAGGAAGAGGTGATGGGAGTGTAGATGTATCAAATATTACAACAACACAAGCATTAGATGTAAATATTACAGATGGTGTAACAACATTAAGTGGTGTATTAATTGATGTAGATGCAAGTGATTCAAGCTCAGCTATTACAATAATAACAGATCAAATAGATCAAAACTTTATAGGTGGAAGTGCAAGTGATACTGTAATAACAAGTGGGACTGGTGTATATACAGGAACATTAACAAATATTGAAAAGGTTTCAAATGCAAATGCATTAAGTTTTGATTCAACACTATTAGATGCTAAAACTATTGACTTTATTGGAAGTGGAAATATAACAATTACAGGACTTAGTGGAAGTGAAAATCCAAACTTCACAAATATAACATCAAGTGGAGCAGGAAAAGTAATCGTAGATATCTCTTCTGCAACAATATTTACAGGAACATTAAATCAAGATATAGAGTTTGATGTAAGTTCAACATTAACTATAGATGCAAATAAAGTTAGTGCAATTACTGTTGTAAATACAGGAATAGTAAATGTAACTGATTTAGATAATGATTCAGGAAATGCAGATGCCAACTTATCAACAATTACAGGTGGAACAGTAAATGCAACATGGGATGGAACAGATACATTTACAGGAAATTTAGGTACTGCAATAGTAGATATTGCAAGTGGTGTTATGAGTGCAGATGGTTCAAAAGTTGATGGAAAAACAATTTCAGGTGCAGGAACACTTACCATCACAGGAAGAGGTGATGGAAATTTAGATGTATCAAATATTACAACAACACAAGCTTTAGATATAAATATTACAGATGGTGTAACAATCTTAAATGGAGTAAGTACAAATGTAGATGCAAGTGGAAGTACTTCAGCTCTTACAGTAAATACAGATGAATTAACAAATGATATTATAGGTGGAACACAAAGTGATACTTTAATATATACAGGTACAAGTGGAACTTATACAGGAACATTAACAAGTATAGAAGAGTTTAGTACTTCAACAGCTGTAACATTTACTGCAAATGAATTAAATGGTAAAACAATTGACTTTATAGGAAGTGGAAATATTAATGTATCAGGATATACAGGAGATCAAGATTTAAGTAATATTTCATCAAATGGTTCAGGAAACTTATTCTTAGATATTACAAGTAATGTAACACTAGGAGTTATTCCAAATGACTTTAATATTAATTTAGCAGCCAATGATATTACATTAACAGCAGATACTGTAAAAATTGATGGATTAATAGTAAATGATAATGCAAATAACACAAGTCTTCAAATAAATAATTTAGAAACAAAAACTAATGCAGATTTAACAAAAATAAATGTGATACAATAAATGCAACTTGGTCAACACAAACAGATACATTTACAACAAGTTTATCAAATGTTGATAATCTAAGCATTACATCTGGTTCAATGAGTATTGACTCAACACTGTTAAAAGGTGATGTAAATATTACAAATAATGCAATTATGAATATTACAAACTTAGATGCCTCACCTAGTTTAAATCTATCTACATTAAATGGAACTGGAACAACAACAGTTATAAGTGATGGCAATGTAGTATTTACAGGAAATATAGCAAGTGCAGATTTAAGTATTACAAATAATTCAACATTTACAGCAAATGCAGGAGCAGTAGAATTAGGAACGGGAATTATTACTGTTGATGCAGGTTCAATATTAAATGTAGACTCAACAGAGATTTTAGGTCAAACAGTAAATGGAAGTGGAACTACAAATATTATAAATATGCAAACAAACTCTGGAACATCTGATTATTCTACAATTACTACAAATGTAAGTACTCTTAATTGGAGTGGAACAGGAACAGACTTTAGTGGAAATATTGGAAATGCTGATTTAACAATTTCAAGTGGAACTATGAATATAGTTTCAGGAGCTACACTTGAAAATGGAAGTCTAAGAGTTTCTTCAAGTGCTATTTTAAATATAGATGTAAATGAAGCACATAATCAAGTAATTACAAATAATGCAACAGTAAATGTTACTTCATTCCAAGATAAATTAGATGTAGATGTATCAGCAATTACAGGTACAGGAACAACAAATTTAAATTGGACAGCTACAGATGCTACATTTATTGGAGATATTGCAAATGCAAATCTTCTTGTATCTGGTGGAAATATGACTATTGGAAGTAGTGCTGATATAAGTGGAACTGGAACTTTAAGTGTAAGTGGAGCTGGTACTATGACTTTAGATGCTTCAAAAGCTACAAATGAAGTAATCACAGGAACTGGAACAGTAGCCGTTACAAATCTTGATGCAACACCAACAGCAAATTTATCAAGTATTACAACTACAAATGTAACAGCTTTAAGTGATGCAAATGTAACATTTACAGGAAATTTAGGAAAAGCAGTAACAACAATTACATCAAACTCAATATTTACACTTGATAATAGTGCAATATTAGGTACATCAACATTTACTGTAAATTCAGGTTCAACATTAAGTGCAGATACTTCTAAAATAGTTGGAACAACAGTTAGTGGAACAGGAATAGTAAGTTTAACAAACCTAGATGATAGTTTAAATGCTGATTTTGCAACAATTAACTCATCAACAACATTAAATGTAGACTTTAGTGGAACGGGTACTTATGCAGGAAATTTAACAAATGTAGATAAATTAACAGTTTCAAGTGGAGCTATGACAGTTGATGCAAGTATTGTAAATACAGCAAGTACAATTACAAATGCAGTAGGTGCAACATTAAATGTAAATAACCTAGAAGCCGTAACAGCTATGGACTTTACAAAAGTTACAAATAATGGAACATTAAATGCTAATTGGTCAGGAGATGCAACATATATAGGTAATTTAACAAATGTAGATGATTTAACTATTTCAAGTGGAACTATGACTGTTAATGATTCCATTTTAGGTCTTACAACAGTTACTGGTAATGGAAATCTAATAGTACAAGCAAATGATGCAACACTTGATTTAAGTAATGTAAGTAGTACTTTAGGTACAGTAACTATAAATGATTTAAGTGCTTCAAGTATTACAGGAAGTGCAGGAGATGACACACTTAATTTAGCTAGTGGAAATGACACAGTAAATTTAGGTGCAGGAAATGATAGTATTAATATAAATATTGAAAATCTTGATATCAATGATAATATTACAGATACAAGTGGTAATGATAGTTTGACATTTAATAATAGTGGAACAATTGACTCTGCTGATGTAATTAATTTAAATGCAATAGAAACATTAAATATGCATAGCGGTGATGATACAGTTACTTTTGATACAGTATCAGAATTTAATAATTTTATAAATGAATTTAATGATATAAATGACATAGGTGGAAATGATTCTTTATCTTTTGGTTCAACTGCTATTAGTGGAGATTTAGACTTTTCAAAATTAAGTGACTTTGAAAATTTAAACCTATCAAGTACAAATGATACTATTACGTTAAGTGGTGATGAAGCAACAAATGTAAATGGTTTAGATGGAGATGATGACTTTACTTTAGACTTTACAAATATTGATTCATTTAATATTGATGGTGGTTCTAATGTAACTACTGGGGATACTGTAAATCTTAATGGTAACACAGGAACAACACTTACAAGTGATACAAATTTTGGTCATAGTACATCATTTGATAATATAGAAGTATTAGATATTTCATCTTTAACTTTAAATACACAAGATGATACAACAGAATTTGAGTTTACAGATGCATTAATTGAATCTTGGACTTCAGGGAGTAATAACTTAACATTAAAATTAACAAGTACACAAGCAGAAAAAATTAAATTTACTGATGTTGGTGGTGATAATGTAATTGGTGGAGGAGATGATACTATTTATGATGGCGATTCAAATACTGTAAGTGATAATACTACTTATGATTTAGGTAATACAACATTAACAATTGATTTAATAGATGTTTAAAGTATAGGAGAAAAAATGAATAAAACAATTTACAAACCAAATATTTTTGATATAGATAATATTCAAGAGGCAAAAAATATAATTTTGACTCCTGAAGCTGGATTAAAAACACAAGACAGATGGGAAGTTGAAACTCCTTTTATTGTTGATTCTATTATTGAAAATTTAAATATAAATGAAAAATCTTTAGTTCTTGATTTTGGATGTGGAATAGGTAGAGTTTCTAAAAAATTAATTGAAAAAACTAACTGTAAAATTATTGGAGCAGATATCTCATCTTCAATGAGAAAACTAGCAAAAGAGTATGTAAATAGTGATAATTTTAAAATATTTTCTCCAAAAGAGTTAGAACAATTAATACAAAATGGTTTAAGAGTTGATGCAGCAATTTCAATTTGGGTTTTACAACATTGTCTTAATCCAATGGATGAAATCAATCTTATTAAATCAGCACTAAAAAAAGATGCTTTAATTTATATTTTAAATAATAATACAAGTGCAGTTCCAACAAATAAAGGTTGGATAAATAATAATATAAATGTTCAAGAATTATTAAATTTCAAATTTGAAGAAGTTAAAAAAGATATACTTCCAGAAGAATTCTCACATGAAAAGATTTCTAAAAATACTTTTATATCAATTTTAAAAAATTCAAAAGGCTTTAAAAAAGTGTCAAAAAACAAAGAAGTTCTAATATTATTAAAAAATGCAATTGAAGAGTACAATAAAAAAAGTATTGATAAAGCAAAAGAGATTTATTTAAAAGTTTTAGAAATTGAAGAAGATAATGAAGAAGCATTAGGTAATTTAGGTGTTATTTTAAAAGCACAAAAAGATTATGAAAAAGCAATTTCTTATTATATAAAAGCAATAAAAATCAATCCAGATAATAGTCTAACTTATAATAATTTAGGAAATACTTTCAAAGAAATAAAAGATTATAAAAGAGCAGTTTTAGCATTTACAGATTGTATTAAAAGAGATTCAACTAATTTTAGCGCATTCAATAATCTTGGTATTGTATATGAAAGTATGGGCGATAATGAAAGAGCAATAAAATGTTATAAAGAAGCAGTTAGAATTAATCCAAAATTTTCAAAAGCTGTTAATAATATTGGAGTAGTTTTATATAAACAAAAAAAATATCAACAATCAATTGATATATTTAGAATTGCTTTTAAAATAGACCCTGAATATTATGAATTACATAGTAATATTGGAGCTTGTTTTAATAAACTAAAAAAATATGATGAAGCAATAAAATCTTTAGATTTAGCAATAAAACATAATCCTAAAAATGGTGGAGCATATACAAATTTAGGAAATGTATATAATAAACTATTTGATTATAAGAAAGCTGCAAAACTACATGAAAAATCAATTGCCTTAGAACCAAAAGGCTCAAATGCATATAGTAATGTAGGAACATCATATAAATACTTAGGTCTTACAAATAAAGCAATAAAAGCATATCAAAAAGCAATACAATTAGACCCAAGTTTTGTAAATGCACATTTTGATTTAGCGACTATGTACTTATCAATAGGTGACTTTTTAAATGGATTTAAAGAGTATGAATATAGATTCCAAAAAGAAGAGATGAAATCTCATATTATTTCTAATAAAGATATATTTTTAAAACCAATGTTAAGACATGATATGAATATAAAAGGCAAAACATTGCTTCTTCATTCAGAACAAGGTTTTGGAGATAGTATTCAATTTATAAGATTTGTTGAACAAATAAAAGAAAAATTCCAATGTACAATTGCGGTAAAATGTAGAGATGAATTAAAAGAATTATTTAGATTAATACCACAAATTGATATTTTAACTAATAGAAAAGAGAAAACTCCAGAGTTTGATTTTCATCTTCCAATTATGAGTATGCCTTATGTTTTAGGTATAAAAACAGTAAAAGATATACCTAATAATATTCCATATTTATTTTCAAAAGAAGACCAAGAGTTAAAGCTTTTAAAAGAAGAAAATAAAATTAATATTGGAATTTGTTGGAGTGCATCTATTACAGGTGAGAGTTATGATGGTAAAGTTTTTGATTTAAAATTTTTAGATAAATTAATAAATAGTGAAAATATAAATGTTTATACTTTACAAGTAGGTCCTGAAAATGAAGATATTAAAAAATATAATTATGAAGATAAAATTATAGATTTAACTTCAAAATTAACAGATTTTTCAAAAACTGCTTCATTATTAAATGAATTAGATTTAGTAATATCATCCGATACATCAGTTGCACATTTAGCTGGGGCATTAAATGTACCTGTTTGGATTCCTTTACAAAAAGTTCCTGATTGGAGATGGCAAAATAAAGGAAATAAATCACCTTGGTACCCTAGTGCAAAGTTATTTAGACAAAAAACAGCAAGAGTATGGGATGGTGTATTTCAGTCTATTTGTGATAACATTTATCAAAATTTCAAAATAAAAATTTAAGAAAACAGGCATAATATTTGAAAAATGAAGAAATAATAGAAGACAAAATAACATTAGATAAAGAGATAAGTAGAGAAGAATATCCTTTACTTTACTCTTTAAAATATATATTAGATTTTTATTTTGGTGATATTTCATTAGAAACTATTTTAAATTTATCAGCAGTATCAAATGAAGGTTTTACAAATGAATTAGCAATTGATGTTGTAAATGAAGTAGGTCTTACATCAGTTCAAAAAGATATTGATGCCTTAGATATCCCAAATCATTTTTTTCCTTGTATTATTTTTGATAAAAATGATAAACCTTATGTGTATTTAAAAAAGGATAAGGATGTTTATCTTTATAATCCAATTACAAATCAACAAGAAATACAAAATCCAAACTATTTAAAGAATTTTAAAAAAGCAATTTTAGTTTTTAGAGATCCTAAAAAACAAGAGTTACTAGAAAAAACTAAAACAAAAGATTGGTTTTGGTCTCCTGTAAAAACTTTTTGGCGTTCATATATAGAAATTGGTTTTTTAACTTTCTTTATAAATATTTTTGCACTTGCTGTTCCTTTATTTACAATGAATGTATATGATCGAGTTGTTCCAAATAATGCCACTGAAACACTTTTTGTTTTAGTTGTAGGTGTTGTTATAATTTTACTTTTTGATGTATATTTTAAAAGTGTTAGAAACCATATAATAGAAAAAGTAGGTAAAAAACTTGGTGTTTATTTAGAAGAAGAACTAATGAGAAGAATGTTAAGTATAAAATCTGAATATGATAATATGCTTATTGGTTCAAAGGCAAACTTATTTAGAGAACTAAATCAAATTAGAGATTTTATAGCAACAAAATCAATCTTACAAGTAATAGATTTACCATTTTTCTTTATTGCTCTTATTGTTATTTATATAATATCACCTGCTGTTGCAGCTGTTCCATTTATTGTTGCAATTTTCATTATTATATTTAATATCTTTATGCAAATACCTATTTCAAATTTAAGTAAAAAAAATATTGAAAATGTACAATCAAAACATAGTTATTTAGTTGAAACAATTCAAGGTAGTGAAATAATAAAATTATCAAATGCTTCTTCAACTAAACTTTTTAATTGGAGAAAACTAGTAGCTGTTACAGATTCTATTGGACTAAAAATCCAATCTCTAAATGTATTTTCAATGAATCTATCTCAAACCGTTGTACAGTTTGTTACTATGATGGTAATAGTTGTAGGAGTATTTGAGATTGCAGATAAAAACTTAAGTGTTGGTGGATTAATTGCTGTTACAATTTTAGCAAGTAGAGCAATGGTTCCTGTTATTCAAACTTCAATGATGGTAATTAGATTTAAAGAGATTAAAGAATCATTAAAAAATATTAATGAATTTTGGCATTTACCATTAGAAAATGATAAAGATTTAGAAATAGGTATTGGTAAATTAAAAGGAAGTATTGAGTTTTCAAAAGTAAGTTTCTTTTATAAAAATAGTAAATATGCATCATTAGACACATGTAATTTAGTAATTAAGCCAGGTGAAAAAGTTGGTATTATTGGACAAACAGGTGCTGGAAAAACAACTTTTTTACGTCTATTAACAGGTTTAAATAGCGCAACAAAAGGTAGTATATATTTAGATGGTCATGAAATATCAACTTTACATCCAGTTGAATTAAGACAAAATGTTGGCGTAATGCCACAAGAACCATTTTTATTTTCAGGGACACTAAAAGAAAATATTGAATTATCAAGTCCTATTAATAAAGAAAAAATGATGGAAATAATTAGATTAACAGGTTTAGAAGATTTAGTTAAAAAATCAGGTCAAGGGGACTCTTTACAAGTAGGTGAGAGAGGTTCAAACCTATCAGTAGGACAAAGACACTTAGTTGCACTTGCACGTGCTATATTAAATGACCCATCAATTATTATATTAGATGAACCAACAACAGGTTTAGATGTTGGATTGGAAAATACTTTAATTAAACATATGAAACAAGTATTAGATAAAAAAACTCTAATTGTAATTACTCATAGATTTGCAGCCTTAGAATTAGTAGATAGAGTTATAGTATTAAATAATGGAAAAATAGTTGCAGATGGGCCAAAAGAGACTGTTTTAGCTGCACTACAACAAAAGAAGTAAAAATGAATAATAAGTTATTTGAAGAATCAAGTTGGAATTATTATGTTTCAGTAGTTCCTATTATGTTGTTTTTTATATGTTTTTTAACATGGGCATATTTTAGTAAAATTGATGAAGTTGTAAAAGGAACAGGAAAAGTAGTACCATCTGGACAAACAAAAGTTTTACAGAATTTAGAAGGTGGTATTGTTTCTAAGATTAATGTAAAAGAGGGCGATATAGTAAAAAAAGGTGAAGTTATCTATACTTTATCAAATGCCTTTTTTAAAGCAGCACTTAAATCAAAAGAGATAGATTTATTAGCATATCAAGCTAGTGCTTATAGATTAGATGCATCAATTAATAATGCTCAAGAAATAGAATTCCCACAAGAGTTAGTTAAAAAAATACCTGAAATTATTGAAAATGAAAAAAGAATATTTTATGAAGATTTAACAAATAATAAAAGCAAAATAAATATAGCACGTGATCAATTAAAACAAAAAGAGTATAAATTAACTGAAGCACAAACAAAATTTGATAACTTAAGTATTGAACTAAAACTTGCACAAGCAAATATGCAAATACAAGATAGATTATATGAAAAAAAAGTTGTTTCACAAATGCAGTATATTAGTGAATTATCAAAAAAACAAAGCATTGTTACAAAACTTTCTGAAATTAGAAATAATATTCCATTAATTAAAGAAGAAATAAATGAATCAAAAAGAAAGATTGATACAGTTGTTTCAGAAATAAGATCAAAGTATTTAAATAAATATTCACTTCTAAAAGCAGAAATAAATAAACTTATAGAAAATAATAAAGCAAATTCAGATAGAGATTTAAGAAAACAAGTTGTTTCACCTGTAAATGGGATTATTAATAAATTGTATTTTTACACAGTTGGTGGAATTGTAAAAGCAGGTGATAAAATGGCAGAAATCACACCTATTGAAGACTCCTTAACAATTGAAGCAAAAATAAAAACATCAGATAGAGCACTTATTTGGAGTGGTCAAAAAGTTTCAATAGAAATCACTGCTTATGATTTTTCTAAATATGGTTTATTAACAGGTAAATTAATATCAATTTCACCTGATAGTTTTGAAGATAGAAATGGAAATATATTTTATATTATAAAGGTAAAAGCAAATGTAAACCAATTTGCTCCAGACTTACCAATTCTTCCAGGAATGGTTGCAAATGTAAATATTTTAACTGGTGAGAAAACAATATTACAATATATTATTAAACCATTAAAAAATATTAGAAAAAATGCTTTTGTAGAACAATAAGAAAAAATCTTATTAAAATAAAAATAATTAACTAGAAAATAAGTTTACTTATTATAATATCTAAGATTAAATTTTAATTTTTTTTAAGGGTATAAATGTTTAGTTTTATAAAGTTCTTACAAGGCTTTTTACAAAAAGTAAAAAGAAATAAAGGTCTATGGTTTACAACTCTTGCTGTTTTATCGATATTTGGAATTGGAATATCATTATATATTTTAATTAGTATGACAAAAAATGTTTCAAAAGAGGTTTATGTAAATATCTCTCAAACATATACAAAAAGTTTAAAAAATAGACTTGTATCAGAAGAAGAAACTCTTAAAAAAATATTATTAACTGTAAAAAATGATAATACTCTTATAAATGATATTTCAACAAATAATTTACAAAATGTAAATACAAAAATACAAAGTTATAATGAAAATTTTAAAAAATCTAATTTTGGTGAATTAACAATAGGTTTTTATCCAGTGATTAATCAAGTAAATCAATATAGAAATAGTGTAAATTCTGTTATTGAAAGAAAAGTATTAAATTTTGGTATTGAAGTTTTACCTGATGGAATTTTTATTTTACTACTTGAACCTGTTTTACAAGATGATAATTTAATTGGAGTTCTTGAAATTAAAGAGCCTTTATATTCATTAAAAGATGATTTCTCAAAAGATGATAGTATATTTTTATTTCTACTTGAACAAAAAATGTTAAATAAACTATCAATTGAAGCTAGAAAAGATAAATATAGAGAAATTATAGATGAATTAAATGTTGAAGAAGAGAGATACAATGGCGCCTTTTTTGGAAAAATTGTTGAAGGCGGACGAGAAGGTTATAAAGAGCTAATTGATAATGGATATTATGTTGATAATCAGTTTTTTAAAACATATAAAAAAGTTTCAGATATTAATGGAAATGTAATTGGAATAATAGTTTTAGGTGAAGTTGTTGAAGGTAGTGGTGCTTTTGTAAATATTGTTGATAATATGACAAAAACCGTAACAACAGTTGCTCTTGGTTTAGTAATATCAATACTACTATTTATGTTTTAAAGGTTATAAATGAGACGTATTAAAATATTAAAAATCTTTTTTATATTTATCCTTTTTTTAGTTTTCTTAGTTTTTTCAAATTTTGAAGTAATTAAAGTCTTTTTTATGGCAACACTTACATTTAATGTTGCTATTTTAACTATGTTTACAATTGGTTTGATTATTGTTTATCAATCAGCAATTCGTCTAACAATGCTGTCAGGGACTTTTGGAATTTTAGCTTATAAAAAAGGAAAAGATTTAGAGTTTTATCTTCAAGGTATTACAAATATTTTTCCTGCAACAATTGCTCATATGTTTAACAAAAGAGCAAAAAAAGGTGTTTTGTATTTTAGTACAAATGAAGCCAAAGATGTAACAGAATGGTTAGGAGAACAATTTTTTAAACAAAAAGGTTATACAAACTTTTTTGTTGGAACTTCTCTTATGTTAGGACTTTTTGGGACTTTTACAGGTTTATTAGTTGCTATTGATGAAATGGGTGGAATTATCTTATCTTTTGGTGGAGATGATATTGACCTTGGTGAAGTTATGACTAGTTTTGCAGGACCACTAGGAGGAATGTCAATAGGATTTGCTTCTTCTTTATTTGGTGTTGCATCTGCAATTATTTTAAATGTAATGCAATATATTTTAACTAGAAATCAAGCTGCCTTTTTAGAAGATGTAGAAGATTGGATGAAAGGTAAAATTATTGATTCTCAAAACTCTGATGTTCTTGATGAAATAAGAGGTGCTTCTTTACAAATGCCAACACAAACAGCTCAATCATCTACTTCATCTGGAAGTGTTGATAATGCTGGAGTTTCTGGTGGTTTCTTAAATGTATTTGTTGATATTATGGGTGATTTTACTAGTAAAATGGAAAAATCAAATAAAACTTTTGAAGATATGAATAAAGTTATTATTGAAAACTTAGCAAGTACAAATAGAAGTAATGAAAAAGAGAATATTTTATTAGAAAATATGGTTAATAACTTAAGAGAATTAAATGTAAATCAATTCTCAAATGCAGCAATGATGGAAGAATCACTTGAAGAAATTTCAAATGTTATTATGGCAGAACATAGAACTATGAAAAAA
Source organism: Poseidonibacter sp. (assembly GCF_041821165.1). Taxonomy (NCBI): domain Bacteria; kingdom Pseudomonadati; phylum Campylobacterota; class Epsilonproteobacteria; order Campylobacterales; family Arcobacteraceae; genus Poseidonibacter; species Poseidonibacter sp. The sequence goes on from NZ_JBGUES010000010.1 coordinate 26,452, forward strand.
AGTTTAGCATTACAAGAAGAGAATAATAAGCTTTTAATTGAATTAATTACTTCATTAAAAGATAAAGTTGATACTCTTGAATCAGCTGTAAGAAAGTAGGTAGATAAAAAATGGCTATTAGATGTGAAGATGAATTTAATCCATGGCCATCTTTTGTGGATATTTTTTCTTCTGTTATTCTTGTAATGTTACTATTTTTATTAGTTTTATTAGTAAATTTAGGTTATTACTCACAATTTAAATATAAAGTTTCATATACAGGTTCAATTTCAAGTGATGAGCTAATTTTAAATAGTAATCCAAGCCCTTTAGCTAAAACAATTTCTGTTGAATCAATAACTTCTGTACCCTTACTTCAAAAAGAGGTTTTAAAGCTTAGAAAAATTATAGAACAAAAAGAAGTAAAAGCAAAAGAAAAAGAAGAATCAGAAGTAATTTCTGGTGGTATTGATGTAAGTGATGTAAAAGATGATGATAAATTATCAAAACAAGTTTTATTAGAAAATGAGGATTATTTATTGGTTACATTTAAAGGTACAGAAATATTTTTAGATAATCAAATAATGAAACAAATAAAAGTATTTGTACAAAGCACTAGATCTAAATATAAAGATCATAAGTTATTAATTAATGCCTATGATGTAAAAGGACAGGTAAGTGCAACTGTTACAAAACAAATATCATTAGCAAGATCAATAGGTGCTAGAAATTTAATTCGAAAAATGGGATATGAAAAAAAAGATGTTAGGATTGATCTTTTATCAAATATAAAAATAAAAGAAAAAATCGATGAAACAAATGGTTATTTAATAATTAGGGTGAAAAAATAGTGAAAAATATATCAATACTAAATTTATTTATATTATTGTTTCCCTTGGTTTTATTTTCTGCTGAAGATAAAATTTCACAAAGTGTATATTATGATGAAGTTATATTAGAAAAAGAGAATAGACTAAATCAAATATCAGGAGTATTAGATACTAATATTTCTATTAAATCAAATGAAATTCCAAATTATGTAAATGTAGCAAAAAAAGATAAAAGTTATATCAATAGTGAAGAAATGAAAATTGATGATTATGAAAAAGTAAAGTTAGTTGATGTTGTTTTAGAAACATTATCTCATAGTGATTTATTAAAATCAGCAAGAGAAAAAGTAATTCAAAGTGAACTAAAACTAAAAAATGCACTTGCAGGATATTATCCAACATTAAATTTTGAATATACATTATCAAGAACAAGAGCTCATCCTGGAACTGATGAGAAAAGATTTAAATTTTATAATAATAAAAACTATGAATTTGTAATGAGACAAAACTTATATTCAGGTGGTGCTACATATTATGAAATTTATAGTGTTCAAAAAACAAGAGATGTAACACAAAATCAATATATAATTGTATTAAATGAAGAGATTAAAAAAGCTATAAAAGCATATTTTGGTGTAGTTTTTGCAAATAGATCTGTAATGGTAAATGAAAGAAATATTAAAAAACTAAATAAAATTATGGAAATAGCAACAATCAAATATGATAGTGGAGCTTTATCTTTAGGAGATATTACTTCAATAAAAGCAAGTGCTGCTAATGCTAAAACAAAATTATTAAAAGTTAAGTCTAAATTTCTTGAAGCATTAAGATATTATGAGTATATAGCTGGAACAAAATTTATAAAAACTCTACCTTATGAAAAAGATTTTGATATTGATATTACAGATTTTGAGGATTTATATAGTAGAGCATTAGTTCAAAATAAGAATTTAATTAATTACTATAGAAGTATTGAATCTCAAAAATATAAACTAAAAGCTTCACACTCTGCATTTAAACCAAAGGTAGATTTTGAATTATCATATGATAATGTTTTAGATAAAGAAGATTTTGAGGATAGAGAAACAAATGTAACAGGTCAAGTTAGGCTATCTTACAATTTATATAATGGTGGTAGAGATAAAAACAAACTTTTAAAAATCAATAGTGAAATTAGAGATTTAAACTATAGAGTTAATGAAGAAATAAAAAAACTAAAATGGAATTTATCTAAATTATATACATCTGTATTATCTGTAAAAGAAGCATTAAAAAGTAATGTAGTTGAAATCCAAGCTTCAAGAAAAATGGTTAAAGCCTATTGGGAAGCTTTTGAATTAGGTGAGCAAGATTTACAAGTTTTACTTACAGGACAAAGACAGTTAAATACAGCAGAACTAGATTTAGTTAAGTATGAAGAGACATATATAAATAGTTTTTTTAATATCTTAGAATTAAGTGGTGATTTATCTTCATTTTTCGATGTTGACCCTGAAAATCCTAAATTTATTGATTTTTCAAAAAGTGATTATAGAAAAAGTATTTATGCAAATGCTGATATTTTAGAAAATAACACAAATTCAAAAAAAGAAAAAACAAATAGTATAAAAACACCTAAAACAAGTGTAAGCCAAAATATAAATACATTTATCAAAGAGTTTTTAGAGTTTGATGAAGAATCATATAGTATAGAAATAAGTTCTTTTAATAATATTTATGAAGCATTTGATTTT